>JAYEID010000017.1 GCA_034659915.1 Patescibacteria group bacterium | reverse complement strand
CTCGTTGACAGGGTAATACTTTTTTCTCACTTACGGAGGCAATAATAGCACGTAAGAGAGATTTTGACAATAAAATGAATTAAAGAATAGGGAATAAGGAATAATAAATACTTACTTGCTAGCTACTAGCTACTAATTACTAATTGCTGATAGCTAATTGCTGAGGGTGGGTGGTTGAGGTTTTAGAGCTCTAGGGATCTTTTTGTAATTTTGTCCTGTACCTGGGATGCAAATTCGTTAATTTTAACTGTACCTTGATCCCCTTCGTCACGAAGGCGTAGGGAAACCTCATTACCGGAATCCTCTTCCCTACTCCCAACAATGAGCATATAGGGAATGTTTTGCAACTCAGCGTTGCGAATTTTCTTTTCTAGAGTATCGCTGTTTGTGTCTATTTCGATCCGGAATCTTCCAGTTGCGTTTTTGACTGCATTTCTAAGTTTTTGGGCAATATTTTGGGCGTACTGATTTTGTTTTTCAGAAACGGGAATTACTATTGCTTGTACTGGTGCCAACCAAACTGGGAAATTTCCAGCGCAATTTTCGATAAAAATACCTAGAAACCGTTCAATTGAACCGTAAAGAACACGATGAATCATTACTGGCCTTTTCTCTTTACCTTCTTTGGTAGTATATTTGAGGTCAAAATTTTCTGGTTGAGCAAAATCTAGTTGAATAGTTGAACATTGCCAAGTGCGCCCAATTTTGTCACGAAGGTGAAAATCAAACTTTGGTCCGTAGAAAGCCCCTTCCCCTTCGTTAATTTGAAAAGGAACTTCTTCCTCCTCCAAAACTTCGTGCATAATTTCTTCAGCTTGTTTCCAAACATGTTGAGACCCAATTGAATTTTCGGGTTGGGTGGAAAGTTCTAGGTGGTCGAGTTCTAGTCCAAATGTGTTATAAATCTCGAAGCAGAGGTCTATTACTCTTTTTAGCTCCTTTTTTATTTGGCTAGGAGTGCAATAAATGTGGGCATCGTCCTGGGTAAACTCACGGGGGCGGAGAATGCCGCATGTCTCACCCGAAGATTCGTAGCGATGAACAACTCCCAATTCTCCCATTCTAAGTGGAAAGTCCCGATAGGAGCGTGGTTTTGAGTTGTAAATAATCATTCCTCCGTCACAATTCATAGGTTTAATAGCCATGTTCCATTCTTCTGCATCAGGTGTAGTTACTTTGTACATTTTTTCTAAAAAGTTTTTGGTGTGATCGCTTTGGTCCCAGGTTTCGCGGGTGAGTATTTCAGGTGTACGTACTTCTACATAGCCCTCCCGCTCGTGAATTTCCCGCCAATAGCGCATCATTTCTTTAACAATAGTGTAGCCTTTAGGGTGCCAGAAAATATCAGCAGGTGCTGCAGGGTGAAAGGAAAACAGATTTAATTCCTTCCCAATTTTGCGGTGGTCATGTTCTTTTGCTTTTTCTAGCATTTTTAGATGTTGTTCAAGTTCTTCTTTAGTTGGGAAACTAAGACCGTAAATGCGGGTGAGCATTGGATTATTTTCATTTCCGCGCCAGTATGCTCCAGCAATTTTGTGAAGCTTGAAAGACCCAATTTTGGAACTGTCTTTTACATGTGGACCACGGCAAAGATCTACAAATTCTCCTGTTTTGTAAATTGAGATGGTCTCGGACTCTGCGGCTAAATCTTTAACTAGTTCTAATTTGTAGGGATTGTTCTTAAATAATTTTTTTGCTTCTTCAACTGAAATTTCCTCCCGTTCAAACGGGTAAGCTTTCTCTTTTATTTTTTCCATTTTTTGTTCAATAGGAGGTAATTCTTCATCGGAAATTGGTTTGGGAAACTCAATATCGTAGTAAAACCCATTTTCAATTGCGGGTCCAATACCTAATTTTGCTTGGGGGTAAAGTCTTTTTATTGCAGCAGCCATAACATGTGCTGCCGAGTGTCGCATTGTTTCAATTTCAAGTTGTTTGTCTCTATTCGTATTGTTCATTATTATATTATACTTAACTATATTACACTTATCTAGAAAAGTTAAAAATTATAGACAGGTTGTAATTTGTTATTTGCCGTTTGATTCGGAGGTGTTTGTAGATGTCCCTTTTTGATAGTGTAAAAAAATACCCCCCGGTTTCCCGGAGGGCCCCAAAAGGGGGGTTCCACCCTCTTTATCTGATCCTTCGGCGCCAGGCTGGCGGATAAGACCAAAACCTCTTAATTTTTCGCTGTTTCGCTGCGTTAGCGGCTAAACTTTCCAAAGTTGGTAAGGATTTGGTCAATCGTTTAGCAATTAAATTGTACCTTTATTGCCGGCTCTTTTCCGAAAATACTTGTTTTTAATTTAAACTGTCTCTCCCTTGCTGTCAAGCACATTTGATATCTAAGATACGTTCTTTTAACTAGGCGTCTCTACAACCCATTTTTTTGCACTATTTACTTGATTTATTTATTAACAAAAAATGGGGGTGGGTTCGTATAGGTGTAGGTTCGTAAATGTTGTAGGTTCGTAAATGTGTAGAAATGTGCACTGTGTAATATATAATATATAATATATTGTATACTGTATATTGTATATTGTATATTG
>JAYEID010000016.1 GCA_034659915.1 Patescibacteria group bacterium | reverse complement strand
CCCACCCGGACCGGGAAATGCAATTGCAAAAGCAGACACTCCATTTTTTGATCAATTGTGGGCAGCTTTCCCCCATACACAGTTAAAGGCTTCGGGAGAGGCTGTAGGATTACCTAAGGGAGAAGTTGGAACTTCTGAAGTTGGGCATTTGAATATTGGAGCAGGAAGGGTAGTTACACAAGACGTTTCCAAAATAAATCACTCAATAAAAAATGGTTCTTTCTTCAAAAACAAGGTCCTAGTTGAAGCTTGTAGAAGAGCAGAAAATAATGACAAAAGAGTTCACCTAATAGGACTTACTAGTAGTGGGATGGTCCATGCAAGTATGGAACATCTTTTTGCACTTCTTAAGCTGTGTAAGCAACACGGACTTGAAAAAAATAAAGTAAAAATTCACTTTTTCTCAGACGGACGGGATAGCCCACCTAAGTCAGCAATAAAATACTTGGAAAGGCTAAAGGAGGAAATGAAAAAAAACGAAATCGGTGAAATAGCAACAGTTATGGGTCGCTACTACGCAATGGATAGAGACCGACGCTGGGAAAGAACAAAGCAAGCCTATCGAGCACTTACTTTAGGAGAGGGGAAAAAAGCAGAGAGTGCCAAAGCCGCCATAGAATCCGCATACGAACGGGGGGAATCTGATGAATTTATATCTCCTACCGTACTTAGGAATGGTCATAATACAATAAAGAACGGAGACTCCGTCATTTTTTTCAATTTCAGAGCGGACCGAGCTCGACAAATAAGCAAAGCTTTTGTCTTACCTGAATTTAAATATTTTGACCGTACTGTTTTTTTGAACAATATTTACTTTGTTAATTTAGTAGAATGTGAAAAAGGAATACCTGTTTCCGACTCCGCATTTGTTCCCCATAATATTAAAAATAGCTTAAGCCAAGTCATAGCTAACAAAGGAATTCCCCAACTTCACATTGCAGAAAGTGAAAAATATGCTTATGTCACTTATTATTTCAATGGTGGCATTGAAGATGCCTTCCCAAAAGAAGAAAGAATTGTAATTCCGTCACCATCAGTTTCCACCTATGATAAGCAACCAGAAATGTCGGCACTAAAAATTGCTAAAACTATAAAGGATAAATTTTCGGAAAAAAGTCATGGTTACGGATTTTTATTAGTAAACCTGGCAAACCCCGATATGCTGGGACATACTGGAATAATTTCCGCTGCAATAGAAGGGATTGAAGCCACAGATCAGGTGTTAAAGGAAATAGTAAATACAATTAGGTCACGGGGGGGTGTTTGTATTGTCACTTCGGACCACGGAAATGCTGAAGAGATGCTAGATCCCGTTATTGGAAGGGTTTCAACATCGCATTCAGATAATAGAGTTCCCTTTATTGTCGTAGCACCGCCAGGAGACCTTCAACCGCGCCAATTACCAAGTGGCATCTTGGCTGACGTAGCGCCGACAGTTCTCAAGCTTATGGGTATACAGAAACCAGGTATAATGACAGGAAGAACCCTAATCTAAACCTAAAGCCAAACTCAAAAAAAATATGATCTTGTCCTTTTGCCAGTTAAAATTTGCTCTACTAATTGTATATTACTTCCTTTATATGCTTTAATATGGCTATGATTATTCCCATTGAAACATCAGCTCGACACGCACACCTAACTGCAGAGCATTTTCAAATCCTCTTCGGCAAGGATGCAAAATTAACAGTCCGCAACAATTTATCGCAACCAAAAACTTTTGCAGCTGAAGAAACAGTTACTCTCAAAACTGCCAAATGTAAAATCCATAGAGTTCGCATCTTAGGACCATTGCGAAATTACACCCAAATAGAAATAGCGCGCACTGATGCCTACAATCTTGGTTTAAACCCGCCAATTAGAGATACCCATGAATTAGCTTTGGATGGGACGCCAGGTGCTACCTTAATTGGACCAGAAGGAGAATTAACACTAGAAAAGGGTGTTATAATTCCTTGGCGCCACATCCATATGAGCCCCAATGATGCTTTAGAAGCTAATGTAAAAGACGGCGAAATGGTCAATGTGGATATTGATAACCATCCCCGAAGTGTTGTTTTTGAGAATGTGCTTATAAGAGTTAAAGCCAATTACAGACTTACTATGCATATTGATACTGACGAAGCAAATGCGGCTGGAATTGAAAACACTGGCAAGGGTAAACTGATTAAGCAAACCTAAAAAGAAATGGAGGCTTTTTCCAAGTTTACAGAAACGTAAAGCTTGTTATTTATTATTTATTATTTATAATTTAAAATTTAGAATTTTTAAAATCCTCAATGATTCTTGTATTTAACATTGGAAGCGCATCACTTCGCTGGTGCTTGTATAACAAACAACTAGAAGAAGTTGAGGGGGAAGATCAGGAATATCCAAATTTTCAAAAACTGGAAAAACAAATACAGAAAATTATTCAGCACCTTATAAGCAACAATTACACATTGTCCAAAATAGGCCATCGAGTTGTTCACGGAGGAGTTTACTTCAATCAACCTACAAAAATTGACAACAATAGTATTGAAAAGCTAAAAGAATTAAATAGTCTTGCGCCACTGCACAACCCGCAAGCATTAAAAGTAATAAAAGTATGCCAAGACAAGCTTCCCCAAACTCCTCAGCTTGCTGTTTTTGATACCAGTTTCTTTACACAAATGCCCGACTATGCCCGTTATTATTCACTACCAATGGAACTGGCGGAAAAACACAAAATATACCGTTACGGTTTCCACGGAATTTCACATGAATATGTTGCCCAACAAGGTGCCAGAAAAATTGGACAGAAGTTAGAAAACCTAAAGCTAATTACGGTACACTTGGGAGCAGGCGCATCTATCACTGCAATTGAAGATGGAAAGCCAATTGACACCTCCATGGGCTTTACTCCTACCAGCGGTTTAATTATGGCTACACGCTCGGGCAATATAGACCCTATCATACCTTTATTTTTGGAAGAAACTGGTATACCCCGGAGGGAAGTAAAAGCAATACTTAACAAACAATCTGGCTTAAAAGGAGTTTCCGGATTTACAAACGATATGCGTGATATTCTTAAAGTAAGCCAAAGCAAAGAAAAAGAAGAGGAACCGGAACGGAAAAAAAGAGCTGGGTTAGCACTTCAAATGTATGCTTACAAAATAAAAAAATATATTGGTGCCTATGCTGTAGCCCTAAGCGGGGTAGATGCTTTAATCCTAACTGGTGCAGTAGCTGAAGGTTCCCAACTTGTTTGTAACATGATCACTCACGGATTGAAAGAAGTTTTGGGTACTTTTGAAACTTTGGTAATTCCCACTAATGAAGAGTTAGCTATTGCAAAAAAGATAAAAGACGCAGCCACTCAAAATTCTAAACACGAATAACTAAAGTTACTTCACCTTTCAAATTACTGTGTTGGAAATATTCCTGAACCTCATCAATAGAACCACGAACAACCTCTTCGTGCATTTTTGTAAGCTCGCGACAAACAGCTATCCTAATATCACCAAAATTGTCTTCAAGAAACTTAAGAGTTTTTAACAACCGGTGAATAGACTCATAACAAATTACAGTCTTAACCTCTGGACTAAGTTTCTTTGCAAGATCAAACAGGTTTTCCTTCTTTCCAGAACTTTTTGGCAAAAAACCCAAAAAGATAAACCTATCTGGGGGTAAACCGGAAAGCTGCAATGCAGGCAAAATAGCATTAGCCCCTGGAACAGCTTCTACTCTAACCTCAAAATCCTCCGAAATTTCTATAACTTTTTTAACTAGTTTGTATCCGGGATCAGAGAGTAGGGGAGTACCAGCGTTGGATACTAAAGATACTTTCTGTCCACGAGCCAACCGAGCTAAAACCTCATCCATACGTTCCTCCCGATTAAAATCAGTATAAGAAAGAAGATTAGGACGATTTTCATCAACTAAAGATTCCAGCTTTTGATTGCTCTTCAACCATTTTAAAAGTCTCCCAGTACGTCGCGTATCCTCGCAAAGAATTAAATCAGAATTAAAAAGCACCTTTGTTGCGCGCAAAGTAATATCTTCTAAATTTCCAATTGGAGTTGAAACTAAATAAAGAATACCCATCGGTCAAGCAAACCTAGAAAAGTCAATTTTAACTAATAAAAAACCCGCAGCTATAAAGACGAAAACCACGGCAACAAATATAAGTACATACCACGATAACAAATATTCCCAGAAGGGCAAGAAGCAAACATTGCTTTCCTCTGAACTCCTTTCATTACCTTGAAAAAAATCTTTCCAAGTAGTGGTAATATTCAACTTATCCTCAACCAGGTCAAAAGGTGCCGACTTAATTTTAAAATGTATTTTTTTCCCAGACCAAGGTGGAATACTTCCCAACTCCACAACATTTCCAGTAAATTGAGCTCCCTCTGGAACTTGATAAACCTCCACATCGCTTTGATCCAATTCAAATTGGGCTATTACATCAAAAGCAGTTATCTGACCCCCATTCCTTACAGTTAGAATCCCGGAACGCGTAAACCCTGCTAAACCCTTTTGTTTAATCTCAAGCTCTGTTTCAATATCTGGTCTGCCAATCTCTTGCACTTCTCCAAAATGTACTTCCAACCAATCTCCAGCACTTTTTTCATAATCAGCAAGAAGGAATGGCTCAGTAGAACTTAATCCCTTACGCACAAAAGCAACATGCGCCAAATCTAATTGATAAAAATAATCTGCTCCCCCTGTAGTCGATCCCCAGGTAGGGTCGATCTGAACCCAGCGACCTCCCTCTGTAGTTGGGATAAATACCTCTATCCAAGCATGCAAAGCATCCTTAACTCGCGGAGTCTCTTCCTTGCTTTCGGAATAGGCATAGCCCTCAACCAATCTCGCTGGAATACCTGCTGCACGAGACAAAGCAATAAAAAGATCCGCGTATTCTGTGCAAAGGGCATTTTCACGCTGCGTTAACGCAGCTTGCGCTCCCAACCGCACAAAATTATCAGACAGGCGATCTTGACTATAAAACAGATGCGCCACTACGTACTCGTAAATTGATTTCAAATTTTGAACCACACTTGCGTCCTCGTCCGTAAGTTTTTCAGCACGATCCTTTATCTCAGCATTATTAACTTCCCAATACTTTTCTTCTTTTGTATATTCTTCTTCCAACTCAGCTGGAATATCTTCCACGCCTAAATTAGATGAAAAAATATCCTTGCATCCAGCTGGATAGACAAAAACCAAACCCTTAAAATCAACTACTTGTTGCTGACTTGGCTCGAAAAGATACCGAGCCAAATAATTTCCATCTTCATCAACATATATCTTTTTCGGCGCGGGTGATAGCTTTTGATAGATGACTTTTTGCTGATCTAGTATATCTGGAGGCAAAGGCATATCTAAGTAAGCCTTTTGTTTCAATGGGTTTTCCAAATAAAATTTCAAATTCAAACTATAAACCTGGAATTCACCAAAACCTGCCCGAATACCACCAGCCAGCTGGTCCTTTTCAAAATCAAAACGAAAGTAGTTATTA
Organism: Patescibacteria group bacterium; assembly: GCA_034659915.1. Classification (NCBI taxonomy): domain Bacteria; species Patescibacteria group bacterium. The sequence continues at coordinate 8,252 of JAYEID010000016.1, read as the reverse complement.
TCGGTAGTTTGGTACCGGGGATTGGGAGCTATGTAAGCCACGTGCCCCAATTCTCGTGGAACATTTAAACTCAAGCTGTAAGCTGAGATACTTTCTGTTTGAACCACTCCCGGAATATCTATTCGCCAAATACTTCCCTTCCTCTTACACAAATCAGTTTTATAACCTAATTCAAATTGGTATGTTTCTCCCCGTCCCGCAACCGGAGCGCCAAATGGCACTTGAATAACAGTCGCTTCCTCGTCACGCAGAACTTGCGGGTTAAGGTTGCCACTCAGATCCTTTGCCCAAACGTCAAAAACATTTTGTGAACCTACTTGCAACTTGTGTTCAGATGCATAAAAATCATCAGTCAAATTTGTTATGGAAACTTTCTGTGTTACAGATGTATCGCCCGTTTCGGAAATTTGATACAAAACTTTATAAGAAGTGTTAAAATTTCCAGCAGCAAGTAAGGTAGTAGAACTACAAAAAAATAGTCCGAAAAATAAGAAATAGGCACAAAATATACGTTTAGCAATATTCATTTCCAAAATATCTTAGCATAAAAGTTCAAAATATATTTATTTGAAACCTAATCTTATTTGCGCCCAAACTCAACCTGTGCTAAATTCTTATCCAGAATGAAACGTATTCTTAAGACTATTCTAGTAACAGGTGCAACCCTATGGTTATTGCAAAGATACTATTCAGGAGTCACCATCAAAGATATAGAAACACTTATTTTAGCCACTATTGCCTTAATCTTAGCAAACCTACTTGTCCGTCCATTAATAAAACTTATAACTTTGCCACTAAATCTCTTAACCTTGGGCTTTTTCTCTTGGTTTGCAAATATTTTTACATTTTACTTAGTAGTACGAATTGTCTCCGGCTTTTCTCTCAGCACTACCTATTTTCCCGGATTTAGCTGGGGCAACGTTAGCATTGCTCCCACAGAACTATCACGCTTCGCAACCCTGGTAATAGCTACCTTTCTTTTTTCCTTTATTTACAGGTTTCTCGTCTGGCTCTTAAACACCTAAATTTATCAACATGATTTTTAAAATAATCCAAGGAATAGTAGCCATAATATTAATCACACTAATTCTCATGCAATCGCAAGAAGGCTTATCTGGTAGTCTTTGGGGAGGTGAAAGCTATCGCACTAAGCGTGGACTTGAAAAGACAATTGTTTACGCTACCGCCTTCTTTGGAGCTTTGTTTCTAATACTTTCTATAATAGCTAACATTAGGTAATCCCATTATGAACTTGCTAAAAGCTTTGATATCGTTTGCAACAAGTTTATTTCTTACTATAAGTGGACAGCGTGTCTACATTGAGGGTGTTGTAGGTCAACCACAAAATATAGCACCCCAACAAACTGGAAATAACCACGTAGATAACGATATTTCATCACTGGTCTTTGAAGGTCTTACACGAATAAAAAGTGATGGAAGTATTACTACTGGTATAGCAAAAAGCTGGGAAATATCAGACGACAAAAAAACATACATCTTTCACCTTGATCCCGAAGCCCGTTTTCACGACAACCATCCTGTTTTAGCCGAAGATGTTGTTTATACTGCAAAAAATTTTGAGCAGCTTAAAAATTTAGAAATTGAAGAAAAAGACAAGCACACAATAGTGGTAAAACTAGATACCCCATTTGCCCCACTCCTCCGCATATTATCTATAGGGATAGTACCAAAACATCTTGAAGGGAAAAATGACCCTCTAATACCGGTTAGTGCTGGGACTTACCGGATTCAAAATGTAAAAAGGGGAACGCAAAAAATTGAGAGTATAACACTAAAAAAACACAAGAAAGAACGAAGTGGACCAGAAAAAATAATCATAAAATTTTTCCAAACTGAGGAGGGTTTACACACAGCAGCAGAATTGGGAGAACTAGACGGATTTAGTTCCGAACAAGATTCACCAAAATGTTATAAAACTGTAAAAGCAACCCTAGAAGGACGCCATTACGTATTACTTTTTAATCTTCAAGGGAAAGAATTTCTAAAAAACGCGGATTTCCGACGAACTTTAGCCACATTAGTAGACAGGGAAAAAATAATTAAAGAAGCTGAAAATACCAATGGTAGACCTGCCTATGCACCGCTACAAAATTCGTGGGTTAAAGAAGAAATTGAAGAACCAAAATTCAGACCAAATACAGAAAAACAATATGATCACAGCATAACCATTACTTATTCACAAACCGAAAAAAATAAAAAAATTGTTCAAGTAATCAAAAGCGATTGGGAAAAAACTGGTTTAACTGTAAATCTAATTCCAGCAACTAATAAGAATCTAAAAGAAGACATCCTTCCCCGTAAAGACTTTGATGTAGTACTAATTGGTCAAGAAGTGAGTCGAGATCCAGACCAATATAATCTCTGGCACTCTACTCAGTTAGAAACTGGAAACAATCTCACCGGCTTTTCAAATATGCGTGCTGACAAAGCTTTAGAGATGGGAAGAACAACACATGACCCAGAAAAGAGAAAAGAACACTACCAAAACTTTCAGCAAATTTTTATAGAGAAAATGCCGGCAATATTTGCCTACTACCCCGGCTATACCTACCATATAAAGGCAACTGAAGGAAATTTAGACCTAGAGGGAATATTCAGACCAGCGGAAAGGTGGGATAGGATTTTAAAAATGTACAACAGTCAAAACTAAGGTTAAGACTAGTACCCCTGTATAAGCTCTAAAAAAGCCTTAGCCGGATCTTCCGCCTTCACAATAGCAGACGCTACCAAGAAACCTTCCGCACCTAGTTCCAAACCACGGGAAACATCTGCAGCCGAACCAATTCCAGCACCTACTAATAGGGGGATTGAACCAGCTGCGCTTACAGCACTAGCAACAACAAACTCGTCTGCCTCTACCACTGAAACATCCCCACCAATAAGTTCAGGAGGTTCAAATGCTATATAATCTGGTTTAAAATCGCGTATCTGATCAATCACAGCAGGCGAGTCCGCACAAACCACACTCGTTAATTCCACTTCATCACAAAGCCGAACCGCTTCCCTAATCATATCTAAATCCATTGGGTTTTCAGAATGATTTACCAAGGTACCTACAGCACCTGCTTTCCTTACTGCAAGGGGAATTGAAAAACCCGTAGTTTGTCCTGGTAAAAAGGGATCTACATGTTGAGAAAAAACAGGAATATCTACCTGGGAATGAACGCGATAGATATCAACTAGAGGAACTGCTAAAAATACCTCAAGATTAGAAATCTCGTTGCTTGCGTCTCTGATTTCCTTTGCCAAATCAACAGCCTCTTTTCCAAAAGCACCCGGATAATTTTTAAAATTGATAATAAACATAGATAAATTTTCCTTGGGCGCTACTATCCAAAACCCACCACTGTTCGTTTCCAGCATGGCACCCCAATATACCGAACTGTTGTGGTTCTCATCAGGGTCCCCTCAACGGAAGTTTCCTTCAGCAACTTTTGATGCCGGGATGGTGCCCCCGAGAGGACTCGAACCTCTAACCCTGGGCTTAGAACACCCCAGCTCTAATCCAATTGAGCTACGGGGGCATATTACCTTGTAAAAATTATACTACACTGTTTAATTCAAGACCGAAATCTAGATCGTTGGGACCCCGTACATCTAAGAATTTCGCAAAGCGAAAATCAAGATGTTACTGGGGAAAACCCCTACTCTATCCAGTTGAGCTACACCAGCTAAATGAAACTCCAAATTCGTCTTCGAATTTGGATAGCTGAATTAGTCCCGAGCACTGTCGAGGGACAAAATCCCTTCGACAAGCTCAGGGCACTCATAAGATTTAAATTCGCAGACTAATTAAGATCTTATGGTGGAGCCGCCTCTCGGATTCGAACCGAGAACCTAACGCTTACGAAGCGTTTGCTCTAGCCAACTGAGCTAAGGCGGCATAAAATCTTATTAGTCCCAACCCCACCTTTACAGTAAGCTTGTGAAACCATGATCAAAGTGGTACCGAGCTCTGGGAACAATCTTCAACTCCCTAGTCGAGGCGGCAGTACTCCCTTCGGCAAGCTCAGGGCAAGCTTCTCGTCCCTACCACGTTGGTTCATCAACCTTACCATTTCATGGTGAGCTTGTCGAACCATGGTCGGGGTGAGGAGACTCGAACTCCTGATCTCCACGTCCCAAACGTGGCGCGATAGCCGCTACGCTACACCCCGTCTCGCTTCGCTCGACGTAAGCTCAGCTCGATTAATTTCTGTTGTGTATCGATTTCTTTTCTCTTCGCCAACCTTTGATTTCCCGTTCCCTAGTTGCAGCTTCCTTCTTAGTTTTGAACTTTTCCTGATACATTAATTTAATTGGTCTTTTATTTTTAGTAACCAGACTTCCTCGCTCTTCCTTATGTTCTTTTTACTCTCTTTTTCAAATTACCAGTAAAACCCGTGTAAAGATAGCTATTTTGACACTCTAATTTGTAAACGTAGTAATCCACAATGTGAGTTTACACTTAGCCCTTTTTAGAGCGAAGTGGTGCCGAGGGGGGGGATCGAACCCCCACGGAGGTTTTAGCTCCAGCAGATTTTAAGTCTGCCCTGTCTCCCTATTCCAGCACCTCGGCAAAACAGTTATATATTAAATTACCTTGTTAACAAAGCTGCTGTAAGAAACTCGCCATGTACCCAATGTGGTTCACGGTTCCAGCACCACGGCTCAATGAGACTTCAAAAATTCTTTCGAGAATTTGATCCGTCAAATTAGTCCCGATAAGTCAGGACTGTTAAAGTTTGTGCTCCTTTGTACTAAATTGAGTACAGGTTTAAGTATCCCTAAGGTATAAGCGCTTTGGCAAAATAGTGCTTGAATTTACTTACACCCCTATTTTACCTTTTCAAGAGCAATTTTTCAATTATGTACTGTGACAAAGAGGACCTGTTATGGTATAGTTTAAACTATGCAAAATAATAATGAGTCCACTCTAGAAAAGCAACTTAGCTACAAACCAAAATGTTGCTGGGAAGTTTGGGATTCAAAAACAAAAAAGAAATGTTTTAATTTTGCCGAGGATTATAAAGAGTTTGTTTCCGCAGCTAAAACTGAACGGCTAGCTGTGAAGGCAGGGAAGGAGCTAGGCCTTCGTCACGGCTATTCGGATTTTAAAGATTTTGAACGTAGTGGCAGAAAACTATCACCAGGAGAAAAAATATTTGCCTCTAACCGCGGAAAAACATTGGTTCTCGTTCACCGTGGAAAAAAACCAATCACGGAGGGAATGCGCTTAGTAATGGCACATGTTGATTCTCCACGCCTTGATTTTAAACTTCGCCCACTTTACGAAGATAACGGTTTAGCTCTTTTTGCAACTCACTATTACGGGGGAATAAAAAAATATCAATGGCCAGCTCTTCCCTTAGCTCTTTATGGTGTGATTGTTAAAAAAGATGGAACTTGGGCTGAGCTACGACTTGGAGATGAGCCAAATGACCCTGTTTTTATGGTCTCAGATCTCCTCCCTCATTTAGCTGACAAGCAGTTGGATAAAAAGCTTAAAGAAGCTATTGAAGCTGAAAAAATGAATTTGGTAGTTGGTAACAATCCTTTTCTCGACAGTGATGAAGCAAAAGAAAAGGTAAAACTCAATATTTTAAATATTCTAAATCAAAAATACGATATTAAAGAAGAAGATCTAATTTCAGCCGAGCTAGAAGCTGTCCCCGTTGGCTCGGCGAGGGACCTAGGTTTCGATCGCTCTTTAATCTCCGCTTATGGTCACGATGACAGAGTGTGTGCTTACCCTGCTTTAACAGCACTCTTAGATCAAAATAATATCCCAGAGCACACTTTGCTAGTTGTCTTTTATGACAAGGAGGAAACTGGCAGTAGATCCAATACTGGTGCCACCTCTTTATTTCTTTATGACCTTATTGGGAGACTTCTGGATTTAGACCCTGAGCGTGAAAATGGAAAATTTGATTACCAAATTCGAAAAGCGCTGAGGAATTCAGAAGCAATTTCTGCTGATGTTACAGCAGGTATAAACCCCTCCTACAAAGAAGTTCACGATGAGAAAAATGCCGCAAAGCTTGGTTACGGTGTTGCTCTCCAACGCTACACTGGGAAGAAAGGAAAACGTGGTACTAGCGAAGCAACCGCGGAGTACACAGCAAAGATTCGCGCTCTTTTTGACCAAGCAGAGGTAATGTGGCAGCCCGCAATGATGGGTAAGGTTGATATTGGAGGCGGTGGAACAATTGCAGTTTTTGTTGCAGAATACAACTTAGACATAATTGACATTGGAGTGCCACTTCTTAATATGCACGCTCCATTTGAAATTGCCTCCAAAGCAGATATCTACTCCGCCCACCAAGCTTACTCTGCCTTTCTTAATTCCTAAACCATAATTCCAAATGTTTCCATAATTAGTTGTGGTTTGAATACCAAATTTGTTATAATTATAAGCAGTTCTTTGCGGGTATCGTATAACGGCTATTACTCCACCCTTCCAAGGTGGCGATGCGGGTTCAATTCCCGCTACCCGCTCCACAATACCTTCTGATTAGCGCCCTTTACACAAGTTTTCAACCTGATAGAATAATTGCATGCAACCCAAAACTAAAAAAATTGTTATTGCTGCTCTGGGTGTAATTAGTCTATTCCTTTTTAATTGTGCTGTATATTTTTACCTTAAAACAATACAAGCATCTCCAAAACAAAACACAAACCAAAAAGAGCCTCCCAAACTTTTTTCACCACTCACGAACAGAGAAGAACCTAATCTTAAAATCCAATCAAACCCTCCTGGAGATTACCACATTCTTCTTCTAGGTACAGATCAAAGAACTCCCAAACAGCAATATTACCGAACAGACGCAATTATGGTAGTTTCCATATTAAAAAATGAGAAACGGGTTGTTCTTACTTCAATCCCCCGAGACCTCTGGCTAAGTGGCACTAAAATTAACGCACACTACGCTAACGAAGGCTTTGATAAATTTAAACACCGGATAGGGAAGGTAATAGGTATAGAACCAGATTACTTTGTAAGCATGGGATTTGACGGGTTTGTTTGGTCAGTAAATCAGTTGGGTAGTATTAACACAAATGTGGAAAGAAGCTTTATAGATCCAAAGTATCCTCCTGACCGCCCAAATGCTCCCTATCCCGTAAGTTTTGAAACCGGAACCCAAAATTTTAGTGCAGAGAAAGCTTTAGTTTATTGTCGTTCTCGCAAAGGAACCAATGGAGAGGGGAACGACTTTCAACGCATCCGCAGACAGCAAAATCTACTAATTAACGTTCCTCAAGCTTTTACTAACTCAGACTTAGTAAAACTAAGTGCCGAAGCGCTTTATAATCTTTTCAGCGGACATATGCAAACCAATTTGGGAGTAGGGGAGATAGCAGAACTTTTACCAATTGTAAAAGGTTGGAAAAATTATAAAACTGAACAAATAGTACTAGATACCAACAACTATCTTTATGAGCCCCCACGAGATTACTACGGGGGTGCGTATGTTTTAAAACCACGTGGGGATTCATTCGAAACAATTCACCAAGTTGTTCTAAACAAACTAACCGGTGACGCCTCTACTGCAAGCTGCAACACTTGCGAAAACTAAAACTGCATTCTAAAATAAGGCTCACTATGGAACTGGAAAGAACAGTTATCTTAATCAAACCCGACGGGATTCAAAGGGGTTTAGTGGGCAATATCATCAGCCGTTTTGAGCAAAAAGGTTTAAAATTAGTGGGTATTAAAATGCTCCGTGCTGACTCTAATCTTCTTGATAAACATTACAAACACCATAAAAATAAACCGTTTTTTGAATCGTTAAAAAAATATATGAGTTCCAGCCCAATAATTGCCATGCTCTGGGAAGGCGTAGAAGCTGTGGACGTGGTGCGTTCAATTTCCGGGTCCACAGTTGGCAGAGAAGCGGACATTGGTACCATTCGCGGCGACCTTTCCATGAGCCACCAAGCAACACTTGTCCACGCGTCAGATTCCAAAAAGACAGCAAAAGAAGAAACAAAAAGATTTTTCAATAATGACGAAATATTTGACTACCGCAAAGACGAATACTTCCAAATCTACGCCGAAGACGAATGGCAACCCAAAAAATAACTCCCCAACCACTACCAACCATTCCTTCAACCAACCAACTAATTAACTAACTAACTAATTAGATAGCTAACGCCTTTTCCAAATAAATAAATAAATAAATAAATGAGTAGATAGATAGATAGATAGATAGATAGATAGATAGATAGATAGATAGATAGATAGATAGATA
>JAYEID010000015.1 GCA_034659915.1 Patescibacteria group bacterium | reverse complement strand
TGATCCGGATAATTATGGCTTTGATTGGTTAGAAGAGCGCGAGCCTCGGGTGGTGGCTAACATACGTGGTCCTGTAAAGTTGCAGGGATCTGAGGTTAAGATACCAGATCTTAGAGCAGGTGCTACCTTAGTAATAGCTGCTTTGGCAGCGAACGGTGAAAGTAAGATTTACGGTGTTGAACATATTGATCGGGGTTATGAAAATTTTGAAGATAAATTGCGTCAACTCGGTGCTGAAATAACTCGAGCTTAATCTTTGGTTTCTTGGAGTGGTGTCTCTTGTTCTTTGATTTTCTTTCTTAGTTTCTTCATACACCGGTGGACTATTGTCCCCACATTGGTTTCGCTTAAGTTCATCATGTTAGCAATGTCTTTGTTTCTTCGTCCTTCAAAGAATTTTAGGTAAATTATTTCTTGTTCTCTTCTGGGAAGCTGGTTTATAAGGTTTTGGAGTAGTTGAGTCTTTTCTTCCTTAATGTAGGAGGTAGGAGGCGTTTCCTCTTTTGAAACTGGTGGTGCGATTTTCTCAAGACTAGTACTTTCTCTTTTTTCCTTTTCTCGAAAGTAATCAATAAGAACATTTCTAGCTATCCTATACAACCAAGCTGAAAGAGAGACGCCTTGCCATTGGAAGGAATCTAAGCCTTTTAATGCTTTTGTAAATGTTTCTTGGACTAGATCTTCCGTTTCTCTATTTTGTCCTAGTTGGGCTTTGAAAAAGGTGGTGATGTGTGGTTGGTAATGGGCATAGATATCTTCAAAAGCTTTTTGTCCGGCGCGTCCACCTCTTTGTGCCTTCTTTACAAGCTTTTCCTCTTTTTCGAGATCCATGGATATCCTTGACATAGGTTCTTGTTAGCGAGAAATTGTAACTACAAAGACAAATAACTAGATAATATAAGCTGCTATACCCTATTGTTATGATTTATGTTTCTTATATCTTATGACTTAATTTCTAGATTTCTAGTGGATCTTGGCGTGCGTCTTCAACCACCGGTAGTGAATTTTTTCGTGGACCTATTATAATTACAATGTCTTGGGGCCCAAGTTTTGCTTTTTCCCAATCGTTTTTTGAGCGGATCCAGATCTTTCTTCCCGAAAGTGAACTTAGGATTTCGTTTAAACTTTGTTCTAGTGGTGGAAAATAAATGTAGGTAGCATCAATTACTAAGTACCCTTTCTTTCCAGGTAAAATTTTGATTCGTGGTTGGGGGAGAGGTAAGTCTTTTAAATTTTGTTCAAGTTTGTTTGTAGTTAATTCTAGATCACTGGCAATTTTCTTAACAATTTTTGAAATCTTTTCTAAGTTGATGCTTTCGTCCTCAGTTAATTTGTATTTCTTTTCCTCGCCCTGATACCTTGTTTGGGGACGTTTTCCGCATTCAATTATAATCTTAGGATTTGTTATTTCTAACCAATATTTTAAAATTTCAGAAAGGCTTGTATTGTATTCGAGAACTAGTACGTTTTGGTGCGGTTTAAGGAGGATAAGTTGAGCAATAGTTTTGCCGATCAAAGTAATCCATTTAAAACAGTTTTGTGGGTAGTGCTTTGCTCCGATTATGGTTAAGGGCACCACAAATTCAGCTTCTGGAGATTCAATGTTCCTTCTAGTGGGAACTTGTTTGTGAATAGCAGTGTAAAGCGCTTCTCTTAGAAGTGCTGTTCTGCTTTCGCCAACCAGAGCAATTATTTGGGGCTTGTGCTTTTTGAGAGTAGCCTTGGTTAGTATTTTTAAGATTTTGCGCAGAACTCTTCGTAAAATCCTCCTCATACTGGTTATTATAACAGGGCTCTTTCCAGTTTATCACGTGATTAGTAGTATTTAGTAGCTAGTAGTAAGTAGCATGTATGAATTTGAGTTAGGATTTGTGGTTAATGATTTTTGGAGTTAAGGAATAAGAGAATAAGAGAATAAGAGAATAAGAGAATAAGAGAATAAGAGATAGGAATATAGAGAATAAATTTTAAATTTTGAATTTTAAATGATGGATAGAAGTCATTCTGAGGAGGAATCTTCGACTGACGAAGGCGGAACGCGGAATGCCGGGTGCTGGTTTTGGATTTTAGTTGACGCTGGTTTGGGGTTATGCTAGATTGGGTTTAGGTTTCTTGCCCATGCAAATGAACGAATCAGGACAAACTCTAGTTATTATCCTCTTGGTGGTTGCCACTTCTCTATTGGTTGGAGCTGGTGTGGCTACCCGCTCAACGTTTCTTATTCAACAATCAACTTTTTCAGAAGAGGCAAATCAGGCTTTACATTTTTCCGAGTCTTGCGCAGAAGAGGCTTTGCGAATGATTAAGGGAGGTGAGATTACTCGTGGTGATGTGGCAAGCGGTAATGTGGTAGAGTATTGCTGTGATGTTGCAGATGCTGGTGATTGTAGGCAGCTTGTTGACTGTGACCGGGATGATTATGACTGTAGTTTTTCAGTTTCAGAATTAGGCGACGAAGTGGCGGGAATAGTGGAAAAAGATGATGCTGTGGAGTTGAATTTGGAGAATGCCAGTACTTCAGGATGTGAGGACATCACCCTTTACTGGTGTTTAGAAGCAGAAAACTGCCCTTCTGAGGATATTGGGTTGGAGGTTAGTGTAGTTTATAACAACGGTTCGGAGTGGTTGGTTTGGAAGCAAATTTATGGTGACAGTAGCTATGGTTTTGCTTCTCATGGGGGGGAGGCTGAATTTGATGGTGTGGATTACGATTATCATCAGAGTATAGATTTATTTGCGGATCTTCCGGATGATGTTAGCGAAGTAAAACTTATGCGCCTTACTCCCCGCTTTAAGTCTTTTCATATTGGTATTGCTTCTTGCGGAAGTTTGGGGTTTCAGGGGTTTGATATAAATACCGAGGGTTGGTTTGGTCGGAGTACGAAAAAGGTTAGAGTTACTCGTAGTGAGCCTGCACTTCCTCCTATCTTTGATTATGTGTTGTTTTCTGGTTCTGAAGATGCGCCGCTAGAAAAAAGGTAGAGTTTGTAACCTTCTTAT
>JAYEID010000014.1 GCA_034659915.1 Patescibacteria group bacterium | reverse complement strand
AACTGATCGAGTTTGTAAATTCGAGCCTAGTTGTTCAGAATATACTTATCAGGCTGTTGAAAAGTATGGAATCCTAAAGGGACTTTGGTTAGGTTTTAAGCGAATAATTAGATGCCATCCGTGGAATAAAGGTGGTTACGATCCTGTGCCCTAAGTTGAACTTGGTTAATTACTCAACTTTTAATTGGGTTTGGCCAGGTAGTTACAATTAGAGGTTTGTATTTTTGGTGTGGTAAGCGTTGCCAAATTTCTTCTGTTACAAAAGGCATGAAAGGGTGTAAAGCTTTTAGTGTATTGTAATATATATATCGGAGGATTGTAAGTTTACCTTTTTTCTTTTTTTCTGAGTTACTGTATAAGTCTTCTTTAGAATATTCAATATACTTGTCAGCAAATTCGTGCCATATAAATTGGTACAATTCTTTTCCTGCCAAATCAAATCTGTAATTATGGTTCTGGTGGTCAATATTTTTTGTAACGTATTCAAGGGTGTTATGCCATTCTTTTATAATTTTTTTATCTTTGTTTGTTAACTTAGTATGTGCTATATCTAATTTAGGAATATCTTGCCACTCTAGCCAGTTGTTTTTTTCTAGGTTGCTGTATATAAACCTTCCAATATTCCAAATTTTATTTGCAAAATTGCGGTAGCTTCGCACTTTATCTTCATTTATTTTCAAATCTGTTCCCGGCGCATTTCCTATGATTAGAGCCATTCTTAAGGCATCTGTTCCATATGTTTCAACCATTTCTAAAGGATCAAAGCCTATCCCTTTAGTTTTACTAAACTTTCTTCCTTGGTTGTCGCGCACTAAGCCATGCAAGTATACTGTTTCAAAAGGTACTTCATTGCTCATTTCCATACACATCATAATTTCACGAGCTACCCAGAAAAATAGTATGTCATGTCCAGTTTCTCTAACTGTGTTGGGGTAAAAGTATTGTAAATCTTTTGTGCTTTCTGGCCACCCAAAAACAGACATTGGCCATAAAGCCGAGGAAAACCAAGTGTCGAGTATGTCTGTTTCTCCTTCCAGTGGTATTTTGTGCCCCCACCAAAGTTGACGGGAAATACACCAATCATGAATATTTTCCATCCAGTGAAAAAAAACCTTTTTATACATTTCCGGAACAATTTGTACTTTTCCTTCCCGTACAGCTTTTAAAGCTTTCTCAGCAAGAGGTTTTATCTTTACAAACCATTGCTTAGAAATTAAGGGTTCTGTGCGAGTTCCGCATCGCTGGCAATGTCCTATATTATGTTGGACAGGTTCTTCTTTTATTAATAATTCCTTTTCTTTTAAAGCCTCTACAACTTGCTTGCGTCCTTCTGCCACAGTTAATCCAGCGAATTTTTCTGCTAAGTCTGTTAATAATCCTTCTTTATCTATGACTTTTAGAGTTTCTAGATTGTGCTTTTTGCCAATATTAAAATCTGTTTCATCGTGGGCTGGTGTTATTTTTAAAGCTCCTGTACCAAATTCTGGATCTACCAGTGTATCTGTGATTACGGGTAATTTTCTAGTTGTTAGAGGGAGCGGTACTTGTTCACCAACCATGTCTTGGTAACGGTTGTCTTGAGGGTGAACAGCAACTGCAACATCTGCGAACATGGTTTCTGGACGGGTAGTGGCAATGGTTATGGGTCCATATTTTATATAATAAAGAGTTCCTTTCTCTTGTTTATGCTCATTTTCAAGATCAGAAAGAGCTGTTTGACAATTAGGGCACCAATTGATAATGTAGTTGCCTTTATAAATTAGACCCTTTTTATAAAGGCGATGGAAGGCCTCTTCTACAGCGCGTGAGCGCTCCTTATCCATGGTATAAGCTTCCCGCGACCAGTCCAAGGAAAACCCTAGTCTTTTTAATTGGTTTCGGATATATTTTTTTGACTGGTTTGCAAAGTTATGTGCGCGCTTTAGAAATTCTTCTCGTCCAATATCTTGCTTTGTTTTACCTTCTTTTGCTAGTTGTTGGGTAACAAGATATTCCACTGCGATGGAGGCATGGTCAAAGCCAGGAACCCAGAGGGTAGCGTCACCCTTCATCCGATGATAGCGAATCATAATATCTTCTAATATATACAAAGCGTGCCCTGCGTGTAGCCCCCCAGTCACGTTTGGAGGTGGCAATGTAATAACAAACGGCTCTTTGCTCTTATCAATTTCTGGTTTGAAGTAACCGCCTTCTTCCCACATTTGGTAAATTTTATTTTCAGTTTTTTCTGGTTGATATCTCTTTTTCATTTTTTTCTATTTTTTTATGACTTTATTTTCTTATAACCTTGCGTTAGGAGTTTTTCAGTGTTTGTATCCAACGCAGTTTCAATAATATCTTTCCACATATTAAGGTCCTTACTAACACCCTGCAGCCCCCATTTTTCGGTTTTATTTACATGGTATAAGTTCTCTAGGTTTACGCTTTTAACCTTTTTGTTACGTGAAAGAAAATGGTCTGTTATTTTTAAGTCAGCTCCGTACCTTAAGGTTTTCAAGTCTTTTATTTTTAGTAGTTCCTTACGCTGGGCAGCTCTTTGCCCACTTATGAGTAGTGTGTAGTTATTTTTATATTTTTCAATCAATTGTGGTGCTATTTTTTGGTAAATATTATCCCACCTGTTAAAATGCATTTTCCCAAGAGTTAGATCAGCCTCTTTTTTTTTTTAAGATTGGTTGTACTAGTTTTTGGATGTGGTCTTTTGTTAGGTTTATTAGATCTCCATCTAGGCAAACTACAACTGGGCTTTTTGCATTTTTAAAACCGCGGTAAAGGCTGTAGCCCTTGCCACTATTCTGATTGTTGGTCAGCAGACGCACCTTCTTCCTGTTTTTGGGTAGCACTTCACTTGTTTTATCTGTTGAGCTGTCATTAATTACTAGTACTTCTGCTACTAAGTCACTTTTTAAAGCAGTACCCACTACAGTTGTGATGGTGGCTTCTTCATTATATGCAGGTATGATAACAGATACAGTCAATTGGTGTTGTAACATAAAAAACCCTTGCTTTATGCAAGGGCCCTGAATTACAAGGACGGTACCAACCTTACTACGCTCATTTTTATGGTTTACGGACCATATATCCGGAGGATTTTACTGTCCCTTTGGGGTTCTTTCCTCAACGTATCCTTATAAGGATAGCCATAGTGACTGCTAAGGCTCAACGTTTTTGCAGTATATCCCTTTAAGGATAGCATTTAGCTGGGTTTGTTGCAATATTTTTTGCAGGAGCAGTTTTTCTTAAAATTTTTGGATAAAATCTTTTAGCTTTTGGGCATTTATATTTAGATAAGTAGCTATACTTTTGACTAAGTCTTCATTGAACTTTTGTTGATATTCCTTGCTCTTGTGTGCAACTATACTTTGGGAAATTTCCAAAATTCCAGAGATAAATCCAGTAGATCCTAAAAAAGCGTTTCGGTCCTTTTCGTGTTTTTTAACCCGCAACTGTTTAGTACTTGGTAGAGGCACTACCACAGTGCTATCGCGAAATGCTTCGTTTAAAATAATTTCCATAGCGTAATTTGTTTGCTCAATCTTTTTTAGGAGAGGTTTAATTTCTTTTTTGGGGAGGCAGCGTTGACCGCTGAATTGCCAGAGGAATGAGTATAGAGGTACACCATTAGAAAGAACGTCACCCACAGACATTTTTACATCTTGCTCCAAAACAGGGTTTATGATTGAAGAAATGTGAAAAGGTTTTAAATTAATTAGATCTGCATCTAGTAAGAGTATGTAGGGAAGTTTAGCTTTCCTTATTCCTTGTGCTATAGCGTAGCCTTTGCCATGGTTTTTTTCAAGATTGATAATTTTAATTTGGTCTTTAAATTGAGTAAGGTTTTGGATGCTATTATCGGTAGAGCCATCGTT
Organism: Patescibacteria group bacterium; assembly: GCA_034659915.1. Classification (NCBI taxonomy): domain Bacteria; species Patescibacteria group bacterium. The sequence goes on along the minus strand of JAYEID010000014.1, from coordinate 54,521 downwards.
GACAACAATAAGCTCCCCAATTTGAGGTGTTTTTAGAGCTAGGTCTACTACCTTTGCAACTGTTTTTTCTTCGTTGTAGACAGGAATAATACAACTAACTTTTTGATCTTTCATAGGTAGTGGTAGAAGTTCTTTTAGCGTGAAGAAATTAACATTACTTTTAATAGTAGCATGAATAGATGTGCAACCCTAGTGGGGGCTTGAGCTTTACCAGTACTAGGGTTGCTTTTGCAGATTGTGCATAGTTTGTATTAATTGGATTACAGATTCCCAGGTAAAGGATTCTGGTTCAAACTTGCGTTCCAGTGGGTGCTCTTTCAAGCCTAACCTTTTAAGTAGTTCAAAGCTGAATTCAACCGTTGTTTCTTTGTTTTGTCCTTTCTCCCTAACTATTATAGTAATGTGTGCTGGTTCAGATTCAGTAGGTGGTTTGTATTTAAGGGTTATATCAAGGGTATTTAGGTCTCTTTCTAGCTTTTCTCTAATCTGGCGTAGCTGCTTTTTCCTTAATTCTTGGTACTGCATGTGAAAAACCTCCCTCCTCACTAATCTTTATGTTTTGTACTGAAATGGTTCTTGAATTATTATAGCAGGTTTTTTGGTGGATATTTGTCACTTTTGTGCTAATATTTGTATACTTTGAGCAAGTTTTACGTAACTACAGCAATAGATTATATAGATGATGTTTTGCATATTGGGCATGCTTACCAAAAAGTTGCTGCTGATGTTCTAGCGCGCTATCACAGGGCTTTAGGGGATGAGGTTTTTTTTCTTACTGGTGTGGATGAACACGGTGGGAAGGCAGAGAAGTCAGCTCGGGAACATAATGTTAGTTTTGAACAATGGGCAGATAAAATTAGTCGTCAGGATCAGGAGCAATTAGCAAGTATAAACATATCTTTTGATCGTTATATTCGGACTACGGACAAAGATCATATACAAACTGTAGTTGATTTTTGGAAAAAGATAGATAACCAGGGTGATATTTATTTAGATAAGTATACTGGAATTTACTGTCCAGGTTGCGAGCGCTTTATTACTGAAAAAGACCTGGTTGAAGGGGCTTGTCCTTATCATCCTGAATTGGATTTGCAAGAGCTTACAGAAGAGAATTATTTTTTTAGACTTTCAAAGTACGAGGATTTCCTTAAGAGTTATATTGATAAAAATCCAGAGTTTGTTCAGCCGGGAACGCGACGAAAAGAAATAGTAGCATTTTTAAATCAGGGGCTGGAAGATATTCCCATCTCCCGTCCTTCTGTTGAATGGGGTATTCCCGTTCCTGGAGATAACGCACATACCATATACGTATGGTTTGATGCTTTGATCAATTACTTTTCGGGGGCTCCAGAGGGGTTTTGGCCTGCTGATGTTCACTTTTTGGGTAAGGATAACCTTTTTTGGCACGCTGTCTTGTGGCCTGCAATGCTAAAGTCTGCTGGGTATGTGTTACCTAAGATTGTATATGCTCATGGGTTCTTAAGTTTAGAAGGGCGAAAGATAAGCAAATCATTGGGTAATGTAATTCGCCCAAGTCAGCTTGCAGAGGAGTTTGGATCTGATGCAATTCGCTATTACTTATGCCGCAGTATGAGTTTGCCCGAGGATGGAAATCTTTCTTTAGATCATTTAGAAAGTGTTTATAATTCTAATTTGGCTCATGGCTTGGGGAATTTGGTTTCTCGTGTAGCTACGCTTTGCGACAAGGCAGGAGTGGAAATAAAGCCGGGCCAGAAGTCCTTGCAAGATGTTCTGACTCCGGATCTTGCACAAGCAATGGGCAGTTTTAGATATAATTTGTATTTGGAGTTGGTTTGGCAAAGGATAAGTGCTGCTAATGCCTATATTACTAAGAAGAAACCTTGGAATTATTTAGGAGAGAAAGAGCAGCAAAGCGACCTAGAAGATATTCTTTCCCACTTAGTTTCTGAAATTAGGGAAATAGCTTTGTTAGTTCGACCTTTTATTCCCATAGCTGCTAGAAAGATTGAAGAGCAATTCCAGGGACCTGGCATTAAAGCAGCAGAACCTATTTTTCCTAGGATTTAAGCAGCTTTAATTTGAATCTTGTTAGGGTTCGTCGTACAATAACCTTGTTATGATGGTACGTAAGTTTGCAGAAAAACATGAGGAAAGTATTAAACGTACTTTTGAAATTGTACCCGGTTTTGTTATTTGGGCTGTTATCTTATTCCCAGTTTTAGGTTCTCTTATAATACCCCGATGGGTTTCTTATTTTATTATTGGTTTTAATGTCTACTGGCTGTACCGGTCACTAAAACTTGTGGTTTACGGGATAAGTGGTTATAGCTGTATAAAAAAGTCAGAAGATTGTGATTGGCAAGGTCTTTACTATAAGGAACAACCAAATGAAGTTCTGGATTGGGATGCTATTCGACACGTAGTTATAATTCCAAATGCAGGGGAGCCTGTAAATGTGTTGGCTGCAAATTTGGATGCTTTAGCGAATCAGACTTTGGATAATTCTAAAATTTTTGTTGTGTTAGCTATGGAAGAACGGGTTGCGGATTCCCGGAAAACCGCCCAGATTTTGGAAAGCAGGTATAAAGATAAATTTGGTAACTTATGGACAACTTTCCATCCTGATAATTTGGTGGGGGAAGTAGTGGGAAAGGCGTCTAACATGGCCTGGGCAGCACAGAGAGCCCGTGAAAAGCTTGCTGATGAGGGTATAGATTTGAGTAATGTTACTCTTACCTCTTGCGACGCGGATGGACAATTTCATCCTAAGTATTTTGAGGCACTTACATATGAGTTTGCAAAAGACTCAGACCGTTACTGCAGGTTTTGGCAGTCACCCATCTTTTGGTACAACAATATTTGGGAAGTCCCGGCTTTCATTCGGATAATTGGTATTTTGGGTAATATTATTCATGTATCTGATTTGCAGGAGCCAACGCAATTATTTTTTAATTATTCTTGTTATTCAACTAGTTTTAAAATGATTCATGAAGTAGGTTATTGGGATACGGACATTATTCCCGAGGATTGGCATATTTTTCTCCAATGCTTTTTTAACTTTCAAGGACAAGTGGAAGTAAAACCTATTTTCCTTCCAACTAGCGTAGATGCTCCAGAAGGGAATACATATTTTAAATCTCTTGTAAACCGCTATAAACAGTGCAAGCGGCATGCCTGGGGTGCTTCTGATATTCCTTATGCTATGGTTCAATTCTTAAAACACCCTGAAATACCCCTTGCTGAAAGGTCCTTAAGGATTTTTAAGCTTATTGAGAGCCACGTGCTCTGGTCTACAAATTGGTTTTTAATTACTTTGGGTGCAAACTTGCCACCTCTTTTAAATCCAGTGTTTGCTCAGACTACACTGGGGCAAAATTTGATGGGTGTTTCTCAAACATTGCTAGCATTTTCCCTTTTGGGGTTGGGTGCTGTAATTCTTTTGGATAGCGCGTTGCGCCCCCCGCGTCCAGAAAGCATCCGTTGGTGGCAGTTGCCAGCACATTATTTGCAGTGGTTTCTTATGCCTATTGCTACATTATTTATGACTACTCTTCCCGGATTAGATTCTCACACTCGCCTGATGTTAGGTAAGCGTTTAGAATACTGGGTTACGGAAAAAATTTAAGTTTTTTAGTTTACTATGTTTTTAAAAATCGCTCCTAACATCATGACGCAGAGTCTTTGGCGGGATGAGGCTTTTTCAGTAATTCTTAGTGGGCTTCCTTTTTCCCAATTACTTGAGGTTACTATTAATGATTTTAACCCTCCTCTATACTATGTGGTTTTATCTGGTTGGATAAATCTTTTTGGGAGTGGTGAAATTGGAGTAAGATCCCTCTCCACACTTTTTCTTGTTCTTACTGGTATAGGAGTGTTTTTGGTAACTAGTAGATTGTATTCAAAACGAATTAGTGGTTTTGCAGCTATTCTTGCCTTGTGTAACCCCTTTTTATTTTATTACGCTTTTGAAGCTCGTATGTATACGCTGTTAGCATTTCTAGTGTGCTTGAGTTTTTATTTTCTAATTTCTAACAGTTGGGTTCTTTTTAGTTTAGTAACTGTCTTGGGCTTATATACTCATAATTTCATGGTTGTTGCTTTGATATCTGAGTTATTTGCATTTCTTATTCTTTGTAAAAATGCAAAAGAACACGTAAAGCCGCTGCTACTGTCTTTATTTGCTATTTTTGTTGGTTACATTCCATGGTTGGTTGCAGTGGTTGGGCAGGTAGGTAACATCTATTCTAACTTTTGGATTGAGAGTCCAAGTTGGAAGCACGTGTTTACATTTTTTGGTGAGATTTTGCTAGACGGTGCTGTTACTAGCTTCAATTCTAGGTTTGCAATTGGTCTAATTTTTTATTTGGCAGTCTTAGTTGTTTTTTATCGGTTTTTTATTTTGAAGATTGAGGAAGCGCGTGTGTCTGTAGCTATAGTCCTTTTTATAGTGGCTCCTGTCTTTTTAACATTGCTAGTTTCGTGGGTTGCAGTGCCACTTTTTGTATTACGGTACCTTATCTTTGTTGTAGTGCCCATTAGTATCTTCATGGCGGTATTGATAGGTAAAATGGTGCCGGCTCGCTTATCTTTGTTGTTTTTCGCGTGTACTTTGAGTTCCTTTTTGTACTTAAATGCACAAATTTTTAAAAATCCGCATAAGTTAGATATAAGAAACCACATTGAGCGTATTGCTGCTGTGAGTAGTGGTGAACCTTTGGTGTGCGGAACAATTTTGGATTTTTATCAGGTTAAATATTACGCAAACCGTATTTTCGACTCTGTTCCTAGTATCTATGTACTTTCTTCTGGTGTAGTTACTTATGCTGGAGAGGCTCTTCTTGAAAGTAAGGAAGTTCTTGATAACCTCCCCCAAGGTGAGTACTTTTATATAGAAAGGGAAAATGTTTTTGTTTGTACTGCTGATGTTTGTAAAGATTTACAGCTATGAATTTTTTAACCTCCAAATTTTTAAAAACCCGAAAAGGAAAAGTATGGTTGGTTGTTAATTTATTACTTGTGTGGTTACTGTGGGGATTGGTTGTAAACTTTTCCAGTGTGATGCCAGAGCAGATACCGTTTTTTTATAGCCAACCTTGGGGTAGCTCGCAACTTGTTTCTGTATCACTTTTGTATCTTTTTCCCATAATAGCCACTAGTGTCCTTTTGCTAAACTTAGTTTTTATCAATGTTCTTTGGAATAACCGTGAGTTAGATTTGGTTCTTGCTGTGGTGTTGTTGGCAACAGCTACCCAAGTTGCTTTCCTCGTCTCCTTGGCTCGTATTGTTGTGAATGTTGCATCTTCTTACCAAATCACTGTTGGAGGGCGCTTGTTCTTGGCAGGTTCAGCTTCTTTTGCAGTTTCGTATTTATTAACTCCTGCTGTGAAAATCTTTGCAAATACTTTGGGTGCTGTCGATGATCCTACTCAGCATAGGCATCCTGCAATCTTGCACAAGAGGTCTTTGCCTCGCGCTGGTTCTTTGGCATTTCTACTCGCATTTATTGCTATTTCTTTCCTAGTGGTGCCTGTAGATACCAAGTTACTTGGTATTTGGCTAGGAGCTATTTTGATGGCAGTTATTGGTGTTATTGATGATCGGGGGGCTTCTGGAAAATTCCGTGAAATTAATCCTTATGTGAGGCTGCTTTCTGAAATTTTAGCAGCTTTGGTAGTAGTATCCTTTGGCGTAAGCGTGCCTTTTTTTCGTAATCCATTAGGTGGTGTGGTGCGCTTGGATGCTTTGCAGGTTACAGTTAATTTTTTTGGACAGCATAGTATTTTTATTTTAGCTAGTTTGGTTGCCATTCTTTGGATTGTTTGGGTCATGAATATGCTTTCCTGGTCAAATGGTGTAGATGGACAGTTTTCGGGAATTGTATTTTTAACTTGCATTTTCTTAAGTCTAATATCTTTACGTGTTGCTAACGGAGACCTTATGCAGGTACGAACTGCTGTTTTGTTTGCTGTTGCTGGGGGTGCTGCCTTAGGTTTGTTGCCAGTTAGTTGGCACCCTTCTAAAATTCTTTGGGGGTTTGGTGCAACTTCTTGTGGGCTTATTATTGCAGCTTTGTCTATTTTATCTACAGCAAAAGTTGCTACATCTGTGCTGGTTTTGCTGGTACCTACTCTAGATGCTGTAGTTGCTATTTTTAGAAGAGTCTTGAAAGGAACTTCGCCAGTGTGGGGGGACTCTGCCCATTTTCATCACCATTTGTTGAAAATAGGATTAAGCCAAAAACAAGTAGCTTTATTTTATTGGGCTCTTACCTTTATTTGTGGTTTATTGGCTTTGCATACTGTACAAAAGGGTCGCTTTTTAACACTGTTAATGGCTGGAGGTTTAGTTGCCTTTGTCTTAACTGTTGTCAACTGGGGGCGGTCTGGATTTTCAAAATTCTTATTTTGGAAAGATAAGCAGGATAATTGCTAGTGCTAATATACCAAGTTGCGTTATAACTCCCCAGGGGAGGTGAGCCCTGCCATGGAAAATGTGTTGAATCTTCATGGTTGTTATTGTAACCCAATTTTCGTTGCCCCAGAAAACGTAAGGTGCTTCAAGAGCATCGGGTAGATTTGCTAAAGCGCAAGTTCCTGCGAGAACCAAGGCTTGTTTTAGGTCTGGTAACGCGTTTATTATGAAAATACTACCAAGAACAAAACCTGTAAAAACATCTAGTCCTGCGTTTATCTTATCCCTTTTAGTAATTTCGTCTTTGAAACTAAAAAAGTCCCAATGGGGTATCAGGTCCAGAGCAAAGTGAGAAAGAAAGGAGAGTGCTAAGGCTAGCGGCCATGGTGTGACCTTTAGTCCCATAGCAATTCCAACAAAAGTGTGTACTGTAGACATCATGGCAAGTGGTATACTAGCTTAGGTAGTGTTAAAATTCAAATAGACAGTCCAAAGTTTGAAAAGTGTGCCAATGACCTTAATAAAAACCATACGTTTTATTTTAATATCAGCTCGGCCAAGTCAGTGGCTCAAAAATGTTATTCTTTTTGGTGCTGCATTTCTTGCTGGTAATTTGTTTGATCCACAAACTTTTTTGCGAGTAACAGCCGGTTTTGTTGTGTTTTGTATAGTGTCGTCGGCAATGTATATTTTTAATGATGTAATGGATAGAGAAAAGGATCGACTGCATCCTGTAAAGAAGCACCGCCCTATTGCTAGTGGGAAGCTTTCTCCAATTATAGCTCTAATCAGTTGTGTAATTTTCTTAGCTATTGCTTTTCCCTTATCTTTTAAATTATCGCACTATTTCTTTCTTGTCGTCTTTGCTTACGTGGTTTTACAGCTTGCTTATAGTAGTTTTTTGCGGGACGTTATAATTATTGATGCACTTACCATCGCGCTAGGTTTTATCTTTCGAGTTTTTGCAGGTGCTTTGGTAGTTCCTGTCTCAATATCTTCGTGGTTGGTTCTAACTACTATTGGGTTGTCTCTTCTTATGGCTTTTGGGAAGAGGAGATCTGAAAGGACCTTGTTGGAAGTACAAGGGCAAACCTTTGATGCTAGAGCAGCGTTGAGGGATTACCCTGATACTTTGCTAGATTCCGCTATTTCCACTTTTTCTGCATTTACAATCTTGTCTTACTCGCTTTTTGCTTTTCAAACATCACCTACTGCTAGTGCTTTCCAAGAGTTATTACCTTCCATTTTGGCCAAGCCCAAGTGGATGTTGCTGACTGTACCTGTTGTAATTTATGGTGTAACACGGTATTTGTACGTAATTTATGAAAAGAAAGAGGGAGAATCTCCGGCAGAAGTCTTGCTTTCGGACGTACCCTTACTCTTATCAGTTTTATGTTGGGCGTTAGCAGTTTGGGTTATTGTATATGTTTTGGGAGGTAATGACTTGTTTTAGAGTGTCCAGATAGTTAGTGTTATTTGAGTTAGGGAGCTTTCTAGGTTTGGTAGGCTTGGTGCTGTAATTATGATGTCTATCCAGCACGATTGTTTGGGGTCCAAAGTTATTTCTGGTTGTTGATTGGGACTGAAGTAGGCAACTATATCTTGATCTTCGGAACGTTTTCCTTCAATATTCATTATTTCAATTTGGTATGTTTGGGAGGCATTGGTATTGTTTTTAAGGCTGATAGCACGTTTGTAAGTAGCTTGTTGTCCCCAGAAAGTTTTAACTGCAATTTTTTTGCTGATGCCTTCTTTAATTTTCTGAAGAACTTCTCCTTTGGAATTAATTCTAGCTCCGAGAAAAGTTCCTACTTCAAGAGTGGGGTCCATCCCACTTATGTAACCTACTACTCCAATAGGGCCTAAGATTAAGATTACTAACATGCTTGCTAAGGCTGTATTTGTGAGGAATTTGGTTATTCGGTTCATGATTTAGCAATTTTTATTTCGCGGTCGACATCAATAATGAATATGCTAGTAAATATTAGAGTCACAAATAAAATGGCAAGCGAATATTCCCAAGAAACAAGGTTCCAATATGATTGTAATAAAAACAAAATAGTTAGAAGCCATTGATATGAAAGCCAAACAACTGCTTGGTGAAACAGCTCGTAGGTGGTTTCAATTAGTGATGTAAGGTTTAGGTCATACAAACGGAGCGTTATTTTCGGACTTATATGTGTTGTATGGAAAAGGTAAGAGCGGATTAGGATAAAAACCATACCTAGCGTTACTGCACTGTAGGAAAAAAGGTTGGAGTATTTATTTATTGTGGCAGCGTGATGTTCTGCTAGAGTACCCAAATCTAGAGTAAACGGCACATTGATGTGTATAGAGAGAATAGCTACTCCCAAGACCTTCCCGGCTATAACAACAACTGCGGGAAGGATAGCTTCATCAATTAATTTGAGCAGGGTTTTGGAAATCATGCCTTTATAAGTACTTCCCTTAAATTACATTTTGCAGCAAGTAGTGTTATTCTAAGCATACTATGGAAAATCAGATAGTGTCAATATGCGACAAGACTATTTACGTTTTGTATATACTGTTATTTTTTATAACACCCCTACTAATATGCCCTTGGACATATGAGCTTTTTGAGTTTCCAAAGATGATTTTTGTTTATGCTTTAGCAGTGCTTATTGTTGCCTGCTTTACTATTAGATCTCTTTTTACTTCTTTTCCTTCTCTACAACATGTTTTCAAAAAAGTACCGTGGATAACTCTACTTTTTGTTCATTTAGTTTGGTTTTTCTTCTCGGTAGTTTTCTCTATGCACATCTATACTTCTATTTTTGGCTATTATTCCCGGTTTCACGGAGGACTTTTTAGTGTTGGAGCTTACCTTGCTCTCTTCTTGGTGTATATTTTTGAATTTGGAGCTAAGCCAGAGGTGTTTGTGAAGTTTTGCTTTGCGTTAGTATTTTCAAGTTTTATTGTTAGTATTTATGCTGTTCTTCAACATTTTGGAATTGACAACCAGTATTGGGTTCAGGATTCTGCTTCCCGCGTTTTTTCTTTCTTGGGTCAGCCAAATTGGTTGGCTGCTTGGTTATTAATGGTTATTCCCTTGTCTTGGGCTTTTTACTTTGCGGAAAGAAAGGGATTTTTAAAAATAGTGTTTTTCGTGTTGTCAGTTATTACATTTACCGCTTTTTGGTTTACTTACTCGTTGTCAGGGCTTTTGGGCTTTGTTGTAGTTGTGGGATTCTTTTTTATTGTTTTTCCTATTCAAGCGCGGAGCTTTTACCCAAAAGGGACTGTTTTTATTTTGGCACTAGCTTATGGTTTTATAATTACTTGTTATTCAGGTCCTTACTTAGAAAGAATAGAGGGAGCTTGGAGGCATTTAGTTGGAAATTATGAGGTGTATGCTTCGGAACTTAATATTGCTGGAGGAGGTGATACTGCCCAAATACGAAAAATTGTTTGGCGCGGAGCTCTCGATGTGTGGAAAAGCTCTCCCAAGGTATTTTTGGTGGGAACTGGTCCGGAAACCTTTGCTTATGCCTTTTTGCCTCATAGGCCTTCAGAATTAAATAAAACATCTGAATGGGAGTTTCTTTATAACCGAGCGCACAATGAGTACCTGGATGTTCTTACTGAGCAAGGTGCCTTTGGCCTTCTTTCTTACTTAGCGTATGTTGGAGTTTTTGTTTGGTGGGGGTTGGGCAAAGACAGTGCTATTGTAGGGTTAGGTGCCCTTGGGGAAAGAAGGATCCAGTATCTAAAGCGTGCTGCGTTTTGTGGTTGGCTTAGTTTGCTTGTCACCAACCTTTTTGGATTTTCCGTGGTTCCCACTGCACTGCTTTTTTGGCTTTACCCAGCTTTTTTATGTGCTGCGTGTGCTTACTGATATGAAAAAGAAACAAGGCTTCCTGTTAATGATAACAACTGTATTAACTATTAATTTGTTGGGTGCTATAGCAGTAAGGTTTTTGGCAGATTTAAAGTATGCGCGGGGTCGTGTCCTAGCGCAAAGAGGGTACATGGCCCAAAGTGTGTGGGTTTTGGAACAAGCTACAAATTTGTGGCCTTGGGAGCCCCGCTACTATAAGGATTTAGCAAGAGGACATGCAGTTTTAGCTAAGGTGGGAGCAAATGCTGATGATTTTAGCATGTATGCTTCGCAAGAAGCAGATAGGGCTGTTCAGCTAAACCCGCAAAATCTGGTTACTTTGAAGTCTGTTATCTCAACTTATTACATCTTGGCGCAGATTGACTCTAGGTACCAGGAGGAGTTAGAAAAATATGTTACGCAGGCCTTAAACCTGTGTCCCACTGACCCTAATTTGTGGTATCTAAGCGCACTTTCTTACAGTTTAGCTGGCGAGAGGAGTAAGGCAAAGTTAGCAATTGAACAAGCCTTAAAGCTAAAAGACCCATACCCAGAAGCTGAAAACCTTTATCAGGAGCTCTAAAAACCCTTTCGTGCTATAATAGTAGCCAAATGAAGGATAGGATTTCTCAGCAAAAGAGGAACTCAGCCCTTTCTGCTTATACAGAAAACCCAGGTGATGTTAACTTTGCCGCTCAGGAGCCTGGGGAGGAGGTTTTACTTCTTCTAAGAAGACATCCCATAACAAACCTACCCTGGTTGTTGGTTCTGCTTTTCCTAATCTTGTTCCCTTTTGCGCTTGTCTTAATTCTTGAAAATACCTTGTTTGAAAACGTTTTTATCCCAGTTAGGGTAAGGATATTACTCAGTATTCTTTGGTATCTTTTTTGTTGTGGTTACGCCTTATTATCCTTTCTTTCGTGGTTTTTCAATATTTATTTGGTTACTGACCGGAAAATAGTGGATCTGGATTATTTTGGTCTCCTTTTCTTTCGTGTTTCGGAGACTGAGTTATCTCAGATTCAAGATGTTACCTATAGTGTAAGCGGTGCTGCCCATACACTTTTTAATTATGGTGACATATATGTACAGACAGCTGCAGAAGCGCGTGAGTTTGATTTTATTGCTGTTCCGCGACCGGCACAAGTCCATGATTTGATTACAGATCTTGCCCAATTGTATGATTGAAGAAGTTATTCCTTTGCAATTTAATCTTGTTACCTTAGTAGAATACATTTTGGGAGTTTTGGTGCTCTTTTATGTAGTATTTTCATTGCTAGCAGTTCGGCAAATACATCTTCTTGTAATGAACATAAAGACTAGCGTTTCTGGTTGGGTATATGCTGTTGGATTTATAAATTTTATTTTTGCTTTTTTAGCTTTTGCTGCTACAATAGCTTTAATTTTTTGATATTTAATGGAGTACCAAAAAAAATCTTCTAAAAATGTATCTACAAGATCTACAACTATTCTGCTGGTGCTCCTTTCTTTAATCTTCCTTGGTTCCGTAATTTTTACTTTGATTAAGCAGCGCAACGTTGTTAGGCGAGAGCAAGCTTTAGTTGCAATGCAGAAGGCAGAGGAAAGTTTGAAAATTGCGCAAGATTTAGTAGGGCTGGATGATGAGGAAGCTCGGGAGCGCCTTAATTTGGGTCGTGAGGAACTGTTGCGGGCAGAGAGATTGGGTATTCCAGAGCGGCGGGCTAACGATGTGCGAGAAAATTTTCTGGAGATTGAGAATCAGATTCTTAAAATTCAAGAATTAACAGTAAGAAAAGTTTTTGACTTCTCAAGTATAGGAGAAAAGACGGACCTAGTGTCTGTAGTTTTTGTGCCTGGGAGTGAATCTCTGCTTCTACTGGATAAGAAAAGTTCTAAGCTTTGGCATTTTTCTAATTTGACCGCTTCCCAACCGGTGGTAGAAACGATATCCCTTTCTTTTCCGGGAAATTTGGAAGGACTTTCCGCAAGTGAAGAAGGCATGTTAGTTTGGGGGACGCAAGGGTTTGCAAGATTGCAACCTAGTTTGGAGCTAGGGGAAGTTCAATCTTTAGATAGTGGGTGGCAAGTAACAGATGTTTCCCTATTTTCTGATTGGGTTTATGTACTTTCCTCAGCCCAGAATCAAGTTTTTAAATTTTACCCTAGCGTGTTCGGGTACGATTATGTACCTTGGTTAGGAGAAGAGATAGAAGTTGGGGGTCATTCCCTTATGCTAATTGATGGCGATATTTATATTTGGTCGGAAAGCTTTTATAAATTTAGGAGGGGAGTGGAGCAAGATTTTTATGTGCGTACCCAGTTGGATCTACCACTGGAGCAAATCGCGGCTATGGCTGGATGGCAAAATTCTAATTTTTTATACTTGTTGGATCCAAAAAATGTTCGGGTGCTTAAATTTGATAAATACGGAGTGTTAGATGCCCAGTTTAGAACAGATAAACTTAGGAACGCGCGGGATCTTGCACTTAGTAGTGATGAGAAGTATCTGTACTTTGTAACAGAGAACAAATTATTTATGGGTTTGCTTGAATAATAGGTTGTGCGTAGGAACTAACCATGGTGAAAATTGTTACAACTAATAAAAGGGCATACCACCGCTTCAGAGTTTTGGAAACCTTAGAAGCTGGTATTGAGTTAAAAGGTCCTGAGATAAAAAGTATTAGAATGGGGCGGGTTAGCCTTGGTTCTAGTTACGTGAAAATTATTGGTGAGGAAGCATATGTTTTGGGAATGAGAATTGATCCTTATCCTAAGGCACCTCGAGACGCATTTGACCCCCAAAGGAAGAGAAAGCTCCTCTTGAGAAGAAGCCAAATAGCGCGCTTGGTGGGTATTGATGCCCGAAAGGGTTTTACTATCGTTCCTCTAAAGATGTATTTGAAGAGCGGCTTAGCTAAGTTAGAGTTAGGGATTTGTAAAGGAAAGACACGACGGGATCGGCGAGAAGAGCTAAAAGAACAGGCAATGCAAAGAGATGCGGAAAGGGCTATGAAGGATGAATTGAAAAAATAAATGTGGGTTGAGGAAACACAAAATCCCGTCAAACGACGGGATTTCTTTGTTGCGTCGTAACTTGATAAATTAAAAAAGGGTTACCATGTTTGTCCGGCTTAACTTGTGGTTATATCTGTACCGGTGAGTTAGGTACTGAAAGGGGAGATCTCTTGTCCTATTCGACTAAGGCTTCCAAATTCCCGATCCTTAAAGCTTTCCATGGTGGGCCCGCTAAGCGGGCCTACACCACGCTAAGCGTGGTGGAGATGGGGGGAGTCGAACCCCCGTCTCGAAAACTACTCTAGATCAGTTTACAAGCATAGTTAGCTTTAATAATACTCAGGTGGTAAAAGCTAACAAACACATGCCTGAGTGTGGTTTATAAGTTCTTTGGTACAAAACAAAACCAGATTTTTATACCGCATCCCGACTGGATGATGCCCGGCAAGGCTTCATCGGGAGAAAGCCAAGCGGACACCTCAGGTTACGCTAAGGCGTACTGAGGAGTAGGGGAAACAAGTGCCGACGCAAATCGGTTAATTGATTCCTCTACTTTAGAGAATAAGTTGGCATTTATTTTGCCTGCTCCCAATAGATTGGGAGACTTAAAGATTAACGAGGTTTGCTCGGCTTGAAGATCTAGAACTTGTTTTCAATCGAAACCAAGTCATCCCCACGAGTTGTTAGAGTGCACGAAGAAAAGACTTCTTCAATCAGGGGAATTATAGCATAAACAGAAAACCAAAGCAACTAATAAGACTACAAGACCAAAATTATTAATACTATAACACTTTGTAAATATGATACCCATTAATACAGCAACAAGAGCAATTGTGGATAAGTTGGGGAAAGTTTTAGTTTCTTTTCTTTTTCCCCGAAAGTGTGTGGGCTGCAGGCGGTTTGGGTCTTGGTTATGTCCCAAATGCGAAGATAAGTTATCTTACGCTCCGTTTCAGTACTGTTTAGTTTGCGGAAGACCTGCTATTGGAGGCTTCACTCATCCTGGTTGTGCAACTCGTTACAGTGTGGATCGACTTTTGGTTCCGTTTCAGTACCAAGGTCCCTTGCGGCTTGCAATTTGTCGGGCAAAATATTGGGGTGAGTGGGCGTTGTTTTCAAGATTTGCAGATTTAGTTTCTTTGTGGTTGGCATATAGTTCCATTTCTTTTTTGCCTGATACTGTACTAGTTCCCATACCTTTGCACCCTTTGCGGCTTTGGGAGCGGGGCTTTAATCAGTCTGAGATTTTCGCAAAATATTTAGCGCAGCAGTTGGATTTGAGCGTGTCGTTCTTGGGATTGAAGCGTGCTCACTATACGCAAAGCCAAACTAAGCTAAACCAGCAAGAAAGAAAGAAAAATGTCCGAGGTGCTTTTTCCTGTTCAAGTGCTTTAGAAGGTAAAAACATTGTTCTGGTTGATGATGTTTGTTCTACAGGTGCTACCCTTTCTGAAGCTTCTAAAATGCTTAAGAAAAAGGGAGCTCGAAGTGTGTGGGTACTAGTTATAGCGCATGGTGGTAACTAGTAATTTTAAACAATTCTTGGTACCATTAGAGTGGTTAGTGGAAGGGTGGCTGAGTGCTCAATGAGACTCGATTATTCCAATCTGGTGGAAGAATCGAAAGTCGAATTAGTCCGCCGAAGCCTTAGCGTAGGCGGAGTTGAAAGCGCTGGTCTTGTTCAATGAGGCCCGCAGAAGGTGAGCTTGGGCGAGCCTGATGCGGTGGCCGAATTAATCCCGTAGTAGCCTTTTTGGCTGCGTTTACGGGAAAAACCAGGAATTTGATTTAGTGGTTAGTGGAAGGGTGGCTGAGTGGTTGAAAGCGCTGGTCTTGAAAACCAGTGTCTCGATTTATCGGGACCGTGGGTTCGAATCCCACCCCTTCCGCCACGATGTCTTGTCCCAATCCCGATTTGCTAGGATGGGCTAGAACTTTGCAGCGCCTGATTTGTGGGGATAAGGTATTTGAACAGAAGGAGGTGATTAGTTTAATAGATGGAAGAACAAAGCATAGAAAAAAGTGAAAATTATGAAAGTTTCTCTGCCCATGAAAAGGGTGAGGATGATGTACTATTAGATTGGGAAGCCTCAGAAAGACCGTTTAAACAGCGCGATAAAAGTTGGTTTACTACTGTAGCTGTGATTGTGGTTTTAGTTAGCTTTGTAGCTCTTTTCCTGCGCGAATTTATCTTACTTGGAGTTGTATTTGCGATTACATTTGTAAGTTATTTGCTTTCCACAAAAGAACCCCAGACCTTGCACCATAAAATTACAGTAGACGGGGTTTCTTTTTCTGGAACCTTGTACCCGTGGAAAGATT
Source organism: Patescibacteria group bacterium (assembly GCA_034659915.1). Lineage (NCBI taxonomy): Bacteria > Patescibacteria group bacterium. The sequence continues at coordinate 38,971 of JAYEID010000014.1, read as the reverse complement.
TAGATGAATTTTGGTTTAGGGATCTAGGAGGGGAACGTGTCCTTGTTGTTACTTTGAAAAGAGGTTTTCCTGGGCAGTTAATAATGCTTTTGGGGGAGACAGATGAGCACCGCATAAAAAATGTATTAGCTAAGCACTTGAAGTTTGTCACTGAGCCCCCAACTGACTGGATGGAGCGTTCTGCTCATTGGCTTTCTGATAAGACTGGTTTGAGTTGATTGGTTTTTTGTAGTTAATGGGTGGTTTGGATTTATTTTGATGTCCCCGTAGCTCAATGGATAGAGCGTTGGCTTGCGGAGCCAAAGGTTGTGAGTTCGAGTCTCACCGGGGACACCATTTAGGTGGGGTGCCAGAGTGGTTAAATGGCCCGGTCTCGAAAACCGAGGGGGGATTTATCCCCACGCGAGTTCGAATCTCGCCCCCACCGCCATCAGCGCTTATAAGCTTAATTTTGCTGGATGCTAACTAATGTTTAGAGTTGTTTATTGGGGAGTTTTTTTATAGATGACTAGTGGTTCAACAACAATACTTTTGATTCGCCACGGGGATACTGGAGTTGACCCCCGTGCGCAAAAGCCAGAAGATGGTCTTTGTGAGCATGGTAGAAAAGAAGTTCAAGACCTTGCCCAATTTTTAAGCAACTACCCAATAGTTGCTTACTATAGTAGTCCCTATCAAAGAGCGCGCGATACAGCCGCTGTTTTGGCTGGTGATTCTTCCGTGAGGGTAGACTCACGTCTGCGCGAGATTCCTTTGTGGACAGATCCCTTAGACCTTTCTGAGGATGAAACCCGCTTGGAAATGGCGAAGATACTGGTGGAGGCTCAGGAAGGTGTAGAAGGTGTGTTAGAAGATGTTCGGGAGAATTATGCTGGTTCCTCTGTTGCGCTAGTCTGTCACGGAAATATGATTCGGGCTACTTTAGCTTTAACACTAAAAATGAGTTTGGAAACTGCAGTTCGCCTTCAAACTTATACAGCAAGTCTTAGTGTTTTGGAATACAGACCTCAGGGATATTACCTTTTAAGACTCTTTAATAGTAAGCCTTACATTTACAACGAGTAATCTAATTATTCAACTGATAAAATTAACCTGTTAGTTAAGGGTGCTTAACTTCTAAAACTTTGAAACCTCGTAAAAAATTGCGTTTGTTTGGCGCTTGTAGCTCAGTGGATAGAGCGGTTGCCTCCGGAGCAGCAGGTCAGAGGTTCGAACCCTCTCAAGCGCACCATAACTTTTCGCGTGATTTTTTGCTGTGAACACGTAGTTGGTATGGTTTTATGGTATTATTAAGTTGTGTTATGGAGGGGTCGCGTAGTCTGGCCCATCGCACTTGCTTGGAAAGCAAGCGTGTTTAAAAGCACACGTGGGTTCGAATCCCACCCCCTCCGCCAGCTTTTGAGTAAACTTTGATTTGTTTGAGAAAAACCAGATTTTGATACAATATTATTGTGATGGCTACAGACCAAGTTCAAGAAATTAAAGAAAAGATAGATATAGTTGATTTTGTGTCCCGCTATTTGAATTTAGAAAAAGCTGGTAAGAACTATAAAACGCTTTGTCCTTTTCACGAGGAGAAAACTCCTTCTTTTATGGTTTCCCCCGAGTTACAAATGTACAAGTGCTTTGGCTGTGGCAAGGCTGGGGATGTTTACAATTTTTTAATGGAGATGGAAGGTGTTGATTTTGGTGAAGCTTTGAAAACTTTAGCAGACCAAGCAGGTGTAGAGCTTAAAGATTACAAACCCTCGCCGAAAGAGGGTCGCAAAGAAAAGATTTTGCGGATTAACCAGTTAGCGCAAGAATTTTTTCATTACCTCCTTACAGAGCATGATGTTGGAACCGCAGCTCTAAATTATGTAAGAGGGGAAAGAGAGTTGCCAAATGAGATTATTGAGGACTTTAAGTTAGGATACGCCCCGCAGTCCTGGGAAAGTCTAGGTAGGTTTCTCTTGAGTAAAGGATTTACTCTTTCAGAAATTGTGGAAAGTGGTTTAGTTATTCGTAAGGATACTGGCCGTAAGTTTTATGATAGGTTTCGTGGTAGACTTATGTTTCCCCTCCATAACTACCGCGGGGACGTAGTGGGTTTTTCTGGTCGGGCACTTAAAGAGGAAACAGGTCCAAAATATATGAATACTCCTGAAAGCCTAGTTTTTAGTAAAAGTAGGTATCTGTATGGTTTATTTCAAAGTAAAAAATTTATTCGTGAATCAGGCAAAGCTTTGGTTGTAGAGGGACCTATTGATCTTTTAATGCCTTACTCTCGCGGTACCAAAAATATTGTAGCTTCGCAAGGTACTGCTCTTACTCCGGGTCAGATCGGTTTGTTTAAGAGATATGCGGACAGTATTTCCATTTGTTTTGATACAGATCTAGCAGGTAACGCAGCTACTCGCCGGGGTATTGAGTTGGCAGAGAAAGAGGGGTTGGATGTTTCGGTGGTTGTCCTTCCCCCAAAATACAAAGATCCAGATGATTGTGCGCGTCAAGCGCCTTCTGAGTGGTCACGATTAGTTGAGCAGCCAGTTGCGGTTTACGATTTTTACATCCAGAAAGCACTACAAAAGTACGATCAAAAAACACCAGAAGGTAAGAAAAAGGTGGCAGCAGAGGTGCTTCCTGTTTTGAAAGATATTTTCGATGATATTCAAAGGGCTGCTTATGTGCAAAAGCTAGCTTCTGAATTGGAGATGGGATTAGAGGTTGTAGAGCAGGCATTAGCCAAAGCCCCCTCTGCGCGGTCCGAGGACTACAAAAACAGGTCGGAGTCGGATTTAGAGCCATATTTTGAACAAAGAGAGTATCCATCAAAAGAATTTTACATGTTGGCTCTTATTTTACGAGCCCCTAAGGATCGTGCAGAAGCATTTACCCATCGCTTGGGACGGGAGGATTTTTCTCATCCTCGTCTCCGCACTTTTTTTGAAAGGTTGAAAAGTTACCATCGTGACAACGAGGACTTTATTTTAAAGGGGTTCCGTGCTAAAATTGAGCAGGATTCAGAGCTTTTGGAATTGCTGGAAGATTTAGTTTTGCAAGATTTTAATTTCGCACTGGAAGATTTGGATGATGAATTAGAGGTAGGTTTGCATAAACTGAAGCAAGAGAAGATTCGGAGAAAGATAAAGAAGCTGGGTAAGGAAATTGCTGTTGCGGAGGAGGCGGGAGAATACGACAAAATAGAAAAACTACAAGAAAAGCTAAGTAAATACTCACGCAAATTACAATGAAAGATTTAAGAGAAAAAACTGGAGCAAAAGAATTAATAAAGGAAGGTAAGGAAAAAGGTTATGTTACTCAGGAAGAAGTATTAGCTGTATTTCCTGAGGCAGAGGACGATATTGAGCTTTTAGACGACGTGTATACAATCTTTGTTCAGGAGGGAATTGATGTCCTCGAAGAGCCTGAAGATGAGAAAACCCGAGAGGAAATCGAGGAGGAGCTTTCTCTAGATGATGTCAAAAATGAAAGTTACTCTGATCCTGTGAAGATGTATTTACGGGAAATAGGACGAATTCCCCTTCTTACTGCTGAAGAAGAAGTTGAGTTGTCAAAGCGAGTAGAAAAAGGAGATGAGGAAGCTCGTAAGCATCTTACTCAGGCAAATCTCCGTTTGGTTGTTTCTATTGCAAAAAAATATACGGGAAGGGGCCTTTCCTTTTTGGATCTTATCCAAGAAGGAAATATTGGACTTATGCGTGCTGTTGAAAAGTTTGATTGGAGAAAGGGTTACAAATTTTCTACATACGCTACTTGGTGGATTCGTCAGGGAGTGACTAGAGCAATTGCAGACCAAGCAAGGACAATTAGAATCCCGGTGCACATGATTGAGACTATAAATAAATATAAGAAAGTAGCTAGGAAACTTGAGCAGGAGTTAGATCGTGAGCCAGAACCAGAAGAGGTTGCGGCAGAAATGGAAGATGTTGATATTGAAAAGGCGCGGCAGATTGAGCGAATCCGTCGTCGTCCGGCATCGATTGAAGCTCCAGTTGGTGAGGAGGGGGACTCACGCTTAAAGGATTTCTTGCCAGATGAAACAGTTATTTCTCCTGAAGATGTTACTTCTCAGTCTTTACTCAAAGATAAGATTCGGGAGGTCCTTTCTACATTGGATCCCAGAGAACGGAAAGTTTTGGAGTTTCGGTTTGGGTTAGAAGACGGTAAACCCCGAACATTAGAAGAAGTAGGAAAGGAATTTGACGTAACCAGAGAACGAATCCGCCAAATTGAAGCTAAAGCTCTACGCCGTCTCCGACACCCTTCTAGGGCAAAAAAGCTTAAAGGCTTTTTGCGTAGTTCTTCTTAAAGTTGATTCTAGCCTTAATTTAAAGTAAAATATAGGTACGTTCCGGGGTGGCGCAATGGTAGCGCGCGGGCCTGTGCAGAAGCGCAGCTCTTGAAGGAAACTTCAAGATGCCAACTGGGTGAATTGTCGGGAAGCCTAAGATCCTTATAGGGATTATGGTAATCCGCAGCCAAGCTCTGTTTTCTTAAACAGAGAAGGTTCAGAGACTAGGTGATTACACCTTCAAGTGCCCAGTATCTACGTTTCGATTACATATCGAAATATGATAATGAGATAGTCCACTCTCTTGTGAAAGCAGGAGGTTAAGTGTAAGCCCTAGGTTGTGGGTTCGAATCCCACCCCCGGAGCCATCCTTCGCCAAGGCTACGGACTGGCATGCCATCTTTTTGAGAAGGTCCACTACGCTTCCAAAGCTTTGAGCGACAGGGCGTTACGAACTGGTATGCCATTACGAAGTTCTGATGTAGTACGGTTTTGCATCCTTCCAATGTTTTATTGCTATATACTTCTAAGTTAAAAGTCCCCTATTTTTTATTACGGTTCGACTGATAATTTGAAAAGCAGGATCAAGTTGCATAATGATGGGAAGGTAGAATCTACTAGACCACATAGGCCATGGGATTTAGTTTGGTATGGTGCTTTTCAAACGGAAAAAGAAGCAAGAAACTTCGAAAAATATTTAAAGACTGGGTCAGGGAAAGCTTTTGCATACAAACGATTAGTTTCCGTAGCCTTGGAGAAGGACTTCTCTTCCGGTCGTAGGGGGTGATTCAGGTAGTACGTAGCTTCTGACCGAAGTATACCACCCCCGGAGCCACCATAATTCCTTAACGAGTCTGCGAGTTTAGGAATTATGAGTGCCGTACGTAGTCGTCCGAAGCTTTAGCGAAGGAGGACGAAGTAGGGCATCTGATACAATAGGTTTGTGCACTACGTTTATATCCTCAACCTTTCCAACGGAGATTACTATACCGGTTCAACATATGATCTTGATAGAAGATTGGAAGAGCATCAATCTGGCAAGAACCCCTCTACTAAGAATTTTTTACCTTGCCGGTTAGTTTCCTATACAGCTTTTGAATCGAAAGAAAAAGCAGAATCATTTGAAGCCTATCTCAAAACAGGTTCAGGGGTAGCTTTTAGAAACAAACATCTAATCTAATCGCTACCCCATAAAATTGTAAATTACCCCGAAATTTGTTATTGTTACCCCAGAGATATGTGTTTTTAGCCCGTATTGGTTGGAGCTTATCGATTCGTTATTTAAGAAAGGAGCGAAAAGTGGAACCGGTTGAGGAAGTTCGTTATACGGAGGAAAGCCCGCGACTTATCGAAGCACACGAGAACGATGTTAAAAGAAATGAGGATGGCACTGCGGATATTTTTGTGTGGGGTTTTCTTTTCCGGAACTGTGAAGTGCGTCAAGAACTTGTGAGGACCCTGTTCACTGGTGGAGAACGTTGGTACGCGATCGTTACGCACCCAACAGGTAATGTGCTTAAAGTGTGTCTTGATACGCACCAGCTATCCGGCGAAGACTACTTCAAGCGGAGAAGAGAGGGAGTCCCTGAATTACGGGCACATTCCTGAGCCCACTGTAGCAGAAACCATGGCCTAGTAGGAAAATACCTTTGGTTCTCGTAACACGCGATTGCGCACAAACTTAACCCGAACGGGGGAAATCTTGTCTACTTTCGTATGTAGACTTGAACCCCCGTTCTCTTTTTTGTTCAGCTACTGCTAATTTAAGCTTCTCAAAATAGTTTCGAACACTAGTCACCACATGGAGTTGCTCTTCTTTCCCTCCTTCTTATTGTTTGGCTAGTAACCTGCCCAACTGCTAAAATATCTTATAAAGTTGCTAACTACCTTGCCATTTGCTATAGTTGTTACTGCAAGTTTGTTTCATTTCCTACGCTGCCCAGTTGGGCAACTTTCTACGTCTAGAGAAAGGAGTTGGGAAAAATGCACGCTTCATTAAGAGTTTGTGTTTCACTAGTTTCTGCTCCGGAGGTAGTTGATGTCTCAACATCGCTGAAAGAAGGACTAGGATTGAAGATCCGAAATGTGGTTTCTAATACTTTGGGGATTGATTTAGGGGAGGTTGCTTTTGAATGGAGGGAACCTTTTATCTATTCTGCCGAGGCAGCTATAGTTGTTACAGTACACATCTATCCTTCCCGTACTTTCGACTTGAACAGAAATCAAGTTGTTGATCTGATGGGGGTTGTTCTGCAGGTCTTGAGGGAAGCTCAGAGGGATGTGTTTTCAGAACGCACCCAGATTATATTGAGTGCGGAAGAACGTAGGGATGTTCTTTTTGCGGCAAGTTGGGGCCCATCCAAACGCTTACCGCCAAAACCCGTGACTTAGTTAGACCAGTCTTGTTAAAGGAGTCTCTATGGAACCGGAAGTAGCCGTTCGTTATGTTGATATACCGCGTTGGGTGCAAGCACAAGGCGGGGATGTTGAGAGGAATAAAGATGGCACAGCCACCGTGTTTGTGTGAGGCTACGTTTTCGAAGGATGCGAGGTGCATAGTGCACCTTCTGATCGTGGCGTACCCGAGACGGAATATGTGTTGGTCGAACACCCAACCGGGAACAAGTTACGAGTGTGGTGGACTGTTTAGAACATTTCTGGTGTTGTGGCAACTTTCTATCTTGAGTAAGGAGAAACCAAATGCACGCGAAGGATGAGCTGGGAAAAGTTTTCTTCGAGTATCCTACCAGAAGCTATGTGGTCTACGCGCTCTCTGGGGAGGGTGTAGTGGATGAGGCTTACAGCGTAGTTAGACTTCCAGAAGGGGATATACTCCTTCTTATGTATGCCGGTGAACGCTCGTACCTTGTTGTTCACGATGTATTGGAATTAGCGGCCCCTCCCTCAGTGAGGGGAAAGCCTTGTGCGGTGTGGGAGGCGTCTTTAGTGATTGGTCCTGGTCAAGGGGTTCAAGCTTTCCCCGGTGAATGGACTGCGGAACTTATTGAGAAGATGGAGGCTGCTGCCTATGTGAACAATCTCTTTTATGTGGTTTTCACACTGGAAGAATATCAGGTTCTGGAGAACGGGGGTTTGGAGGAGTTGAAAGAGCGGCTGACTCCTAACCTGGCGCATCGTCTTCACCTGTTTGAATCTTATCCTACTCGTGGTGTAGAGGAAGAACCAACGCTTCTGGTCTGTCGACACGGACGCTGTCCGCATTAGATCGGCTCATATTTGTAGAGCGAGTATGTTTTTCGTCCCATGGCGATGATATGCTCGCTCGTGTTTTTTGCTCCAGCTCCCGTTACCCTATAAAATTGTGGGTTGCCCCCAAATTTGTTATAATTTCGGTGTAACTCAATAAGCAGTAATAACTGGTGATGTGCTGTATATGGGTACAATGCCCGGAAGGAGTAGTGTTGTGAATAACGGTACTGCTGTGGACAAGGCTCGGAAGGATCTAGAAGCCTTAAACGCTATTGCGCCCACGTCTCGGCAGGTTGAAGAAGTTTTGGAGACTTTTGCAGATGGCCTTGTAAAGGTTTATGGAGATCCTGGAAGCAGGGCAACAAGAACGGAAATTGTTCTGGACGATGCACTGGTAGTTTTTCACGCAAATACCGGTGTTGGAGAGGGGATGTTTGCTTCTAAGGCATATCCTAGTGAGATCGAAGTTATAGTCAACGAGCATACCTATTCGTTACGGATTGTGCCTGATCCACAGACCAGTGCGTTCAACCCTATTTATATATTCTTTGATGGGGATGAGAAGATAGGTTTGGGACACGGACAACGTATGGACTTGCAGCTTGCCTCGGGTCTTTTGGAGACTCATATTGGTGGCGCTTCCGATCGTGTTCCTACAGAGGTTTTCGCATGGATTCGGCGAAAACTATCCTGAACTATTGATGGCTCCAATATAATAGCTAATTGAGTGTTCTGCGTCCCACTGCGGGGGTATTCATTATTCATAATGAGTGATACCCCCGCTCGATTTTGTATATTATTACTGTACTGTTATTTTTCACCACACACCTCCGAACACCAGGCACTAACCTCCTTCGCATCTAACCTTGATAGTTCTGTGTTGTTGAGCTACTATAATACTGATTAATGGGGAAGTTTTTGTCCTTTGTTCTTAATTTTTTCTTTCTTGTTGCCCTTGGTTTAAGCATTTTAACTTTTTCGGTTGAAAACACTCTCCTCCAGTCTTCTTTCCACACCAAGAATTTAAAGGAGATTAATTTCTATCAGAGTATTGGTAAGGAGGTTATTCCCAGCTTGCTTTTAGAAAGTGGTGACTCTCCAATGGCAGAACAGATTCCCTTGCCCAAAGATGCTCTAGGGGAGGTTATTGCACAATCTATTCCCGCCAGCTGGTTGGAAGGGGAAGTAGAGAAGAATTTGGATAATATCTTTGCTTACTTAAAGGGTAAGGATGCGAACCTTGCGGTTAATATAAATCTAGCGCTTGTTAAAGAGGGCCTGAGCCAGAACTTTGTTCGGGCTTTCGAGGCGAAGCTCCAAGAGCTACCGGTTTGTAGTAGGGAACAGCTAATGAAAATGTCGGAAAGTAATGTTGGGAGTTTAGAATGCATTCCACCGCATTTGAAACAAGGCGGATTACCGCCAGAGTTCCACCAGCAGATTTCGGGAATGACAGCAAATGTTCCCGACCGGATTGATTTGTCAGAAAATTTGCCCCCGGAAGCGGAGGATAAGTTCGCGGGGATTCAAAGAGGTTATCAGGTCTTTCGGATTGTAATGTGGGGGCTAATGGCAATTACTGCTTTATTGTTTATTGTTCTTTTGCTTTTGAACAAAGAAAGGTCGCTAGGTTATTTGAAGAATTTAAGTATTATTCTTTTGGTTGGGTCAGTAGTTAGTTTTACTGTGCAAACTTGGGTGAGCTCTAATATTTTGCAAGTCCTTCCGGCCTTGCCAAAGACGGAACCTGCTGCTTTGAATCCTGTTCGTGATGATTTAGTTTCCGTTACTGTAAGTTCATTTTTGGGTTATACGTCAAACATTACTCTTATATTTATTGCGGGTTCTGCCCTTTTTCTTCTTTTTGTTGTTGTGAAAAATCTCCTAAACAAGAGCTCCTCCGTAGCTTGACCTTGAACACGGTTTAACTAAATTTTGCTGAGAACACCCAAACCCCATTTACTATATGAACCTACCTTCTTTATTTAGCCACCTCTAAAAATTATAGTTAAATAATGCTACGTCCTTTTTATAAGCATTTTTAATTATTCTTTTTGTTTCCTCGTCGTAGTAGTCGCGGTAAAACTTATGATCTGATTTATTTGAAACGGGAGGATAGTCAAGCTCTATTTCTAATTTTTTTGACAATTTATCTAAGTCCTTATTAAAATTCTCGAATTTCCCGACAAAATCTATTAATAGCTCTTTATTATTGTTACAAATCCATTTGTATTGGGGTTTGAAATGGATCTGCTCAAGGATTTTTTTGTTTGCAAATGCATCTTTTACAAATTTTTTAAAATTTCCTTCGTATTTTGCAAGATATTTTTTTCTGTCCTTCTCATCTTTTGGATTGCCTCCGCCCTCATTTAAATAAAAGAAAGCAGAAACTAATCTATCCCACGGATTTCTTACAAATGTAAAGATAAAGTTGTCTTTATTATAAAGTCTTGGCCGGTCTTTAAGGTATTTATAATTTGGTTTTCTAGTGTCGTGTCCAACAACAGGGAAGTTGTTTTTCCAACAAATATGTCTTTCGATCGATGAACCACCAGTTCTTGGAACATGAACAAAGATGATGTTCTTTTTAATGAAGAAGGAAAAGATATTCATTATTGGTTAGCTTATCACATTGCGTAGGACTTGTTTGCTAAGCAAGTGTGGAGATATTGAAGCCTCCTTTGGTAAGGTGAAGGGCTTTGTCTTATTCCTTTTCAGTTGCTTTTCTCCTGAAGTTCCAGTAGAATTAAGTTATTCTGCGGTTAGGGTTGTCTGAAGTTCGTGAGTAAGTTATGAAAAAACCTTCTTTACCGTTCATTGGGTTTTTACAAGCTCTGGGTGTTTTCTTTTATTGTGGACTAGTTGCGCTTTTCTTCTGGAAAGGTAACGAGGTTTTTGGGGTAGCTCCAAATTATTTAGGACCTCTCCTTGTTTTACTTCTTTTTGTTCTTTCCGCTTTAATTTGTGCGCTTATTGTTTTAGGTTACCCTATTAAGTTGTTTTGGGAGAAGGGGGAGCCAAAAAGCGCACTTCGTTTAGTTGCTTATTCAGCTGCATGGGTTTTCTTTTTCTTGATATTCCTCCTTGCCCTCTTGCTGTTTGTTTAGTGGGAATTGGTTGGTAGAGACTCACCATGTCCATTTTCCTTTTAAATTTGACATGTTGGTTTCTATGTTAGAAATTATATTCAATTCGTGTGGAAGGGGGTGAACAAAAGTGAAGAAAATATTATTAATTTTAGTGCCTGTTTTAGTAGTGGCTGGTGTTGGCGCTTGGTATTTTCTGGGACGTTCGGGCGGGCAGCCTGTTACTGTTAGAGGTCCTAGTTCCCAAAGTGAAAGGGCACAGGAAAGTAAGACTTATACAGGAACTCTTCAAAAAATGGTGGGGCTAGGAATGTCTCTTAAGTGCACTTGGGAGGCGGAAGGAAATTCGGGAACTTCTTGGGTAAAGGGAGACCAGACTTATACGGAAGTTAATGCTGAAGGCCAAGTAGCCAAAGTTATTGCAAAGGATGATTGTATGTGGAGTTGGAGCGAAGGCCAGGCAAAAGGAATTAAGATGTGTTACGACACTAGCGAAGCGATGTATGCGGAAGGGGAAAGCGATACTGGTGACGGTAGTACTTCCGAGGTCGGTGCTGTAAAGCCTCCAACTGATGTGCAATATAATTGTCGCCCAGCAACAGTTTCTGCGGGCAAATTTAACCCCCCAAGCAATGTTGAGTTTATGGATATGCAAGAGATGATGCAGGGTAATTTGGAAGATTTGCAAAACCAGGCTGAGGATTTAATGCCGGAAGGAATGTGATTATAAAGAGGCAGCCCCTCAGGTTGGCTTATGGCTACTGAGGGAACCTGCCTCGTTACGCTTTAAGGGGAATTAAGAAACTTCTTCGTGTTGTTCTGGGTACCATGCCGGTGTGCAGGGGACAAACATTACTAGATTTCCTTCCCAGAAGTATCTCTCGCCAGGTTCAAAGAGAATCAAGGATCCGGGTCGAAGTTTTACTTCATCACTTTCTACCACAACGCGCCCCGAACCCTTTATGATATACGCCAACTCCTTGCACTTGTGGTTTATAACACGTCCCTCGTCTGGGTACCGGCCAGACAGCTCAATAACAGCTCCGTTGATATCTTTGTCACCTAATGGATATTCGTAAGCAATGCATGTTGTACTGTTTTCGTGCTTTTCAGACTGATTCTTGTGCAAGACTTTCACAGCTAATCTCCTTTCCAGTAGTCCAAAAGCTCAGAAACTATTGGTCCTTTTTTGTAATTCTTTTTGCACGGAAATTCTTTACACTTAAAACAAAGATTAATTCCCCGTTCTTTAGCGCACGAGGGCAAAGGACAAATATCTGCAGGTATTTTTGGGCTACAGCCGAAGCATTCGTCTGCTTTGAATTTTGGACATTCGGAGCATGCTAAACCGCACACTCCAATTACTGCTTCTTTTTCCATATTTATTAATTAGATAATACTGGAGCTGGCTCACTTTTTCAATTAAGAATCATTTTGTTTGGTTTGCTGTTAGCTTGACATCCAAGCTGTTTCTCAGTTACTATGGGGACAGCGAATTATGACTTCTCCCACTTCTGGGAAAAAGCGATCTCCAATTATTAGCTTACTTGTAGCTATCTTTCTTCTGTTAAGCGCATCCTTTCTAGTTTATTGGTATTTCTTGCGCGAGCCTTCGCAGCATTTTGAAGAGCAGGAACCTACCACCACAGAATCCACTCGAGATATGGAGGAATTGGAACCTAACGACAAACCCGTTGATGCTACCCAGATTAGTTCCGGAACTGTAAAGGGTAGTTTAGGTGATGGGGATAAAGATAGTTTTAAGTTTACTGTTCCCGACGGAAATTTACTGCGGTTCTCTTTAACCCCGAGTGCGGGTTCACAGCCTATGGCTTTGCAACTTTTGGATCCTGAACAAGAAGAAATTTGGTTTGAGGATGGTATATTTCCGGGAGAACCTTTAGAAGCTGCTAAGTTAATGAGTAGTGAGTCCGGAGGAACCTATTATTTACAAGTTTCTTTTGGCCCTGGTGTTTACGAATTGGAAATTAGTTTTGAAAGTCAGAATGACGGGGAATCTGGGGGAGATGCTGGAACAGACGCAGCTACTGCAGTTGCGGTTGAGAAGAATCTTTTTCGGGGGGTGGTAGGGGATTTTGATGAAGATGACTGGTACCGAGTAGTTCCGGAAGCAGGGGAAGAACTAACCTTTGCTACAGAACAAGATTCTAAAGATATGGCTGTTCAAATCTTAGATTCTGATCAGCAGGAAATTTGGTATGTAGATGACCTTGGTTCTACAGCATATGAAAGTTTTACTTTTGGTGAAAGTTTTGACTCTCCTTACTTTTACCTTCGTGTAGCTAATGGTGTTGGAGGCTACACTGTAAGTTTTGATTAACAAGGGTAGGCAAGCGGAGATTTCCTGGCAGAATCCTCTTTTAAACCTTATGGAACAAATTGACAAGTGAATAATTATTCAATATAATATTGGTAGTTATTTATTGGTTATTTCCTCGTGTTGCTTTGGGCGCTTTGTGGAGACATAACCCCACTTCGCCAAGGCTTCGAGGGGTATAAGAGCTTCTAAATTTGTGTTACTCATTAAGAAGCTCTAATAAGGAGGTGAAAAAAAATATGCCAGGATTTGATGGAACAGGACCTCGCGGAGAAGGCCCATTAACTGGAAGAGGCTTGGGACCATGCGGTGGGGGTTTAGGATTTCGGCGGGGTTTTGGTTTTAGGCGGTTTGGGCTACGGCGCGGGTTGGGGTACGGTATGGGGCGTTTGGGAGGTTTTTTTGGACGAGGCCGTGCTTATTCTAAGAAAGAAAGTTTAGAAGACCTTCGAGAGTATAGGAGATTTTTGGAAGAGGAGTTAAAGGCTCTTAAGGAATACGAAAGCGAATTGCAAGACAAGGAGTAAAAAGAACCCGCCTCAGCCTTAAAAATTTTTTAAGGCTTGGCGGGCGTAGGTATTATTAGTTTGTCATAGGGATCTTTTGATATGCCAAGACCAAAAAAAGTAAGGAAAATTAGGTTTAATCCCGATGTTACTTATTTTAAACCTCGGGGTGTGCCTTTGTCGGAGCTGGAAGAGGTTGATTTGAGTTTAGAAGAGTTGGAGGCGCTGCGTCTAGCTGATTTAAAAAGAACGAACCAAACTGAAGCAGCGGAGCAAATGGGCATTTCCCAAAGTACCTTACATCGTGTGCTTGCGGAAGGTAGAAGGAAAATTGCCGAAGCTCTTGTAGAGGGAAAAGCTATTAGTGTGAAGGGGGGTGATTACAAGATGGTTACCCTTCGACAAGGCTCAGGGCGGGGAGGTAGAGGTGGTGGTCGTGGGCGAATGGGTGGTCCTTATGCTGCTGGTCCGGGGGGAACTTGTGAGTGTCCTAGTTGCGGTCATACTGTTGCCCATAAAGCAGGAGTTCCTTGTCCTAAAGTTGAGTGTCCAAAGTGTGGGACAAAGATGGTAAGGAAGAATTAGGATAAATTGACCTAATTAGTCTAATTATTCCTAACCTGCCTTGTCGGCAGACAGGTTATTCTGATCAATAGCCAATTTCTCTAGTTACCGAAACTATTTTTTTAAAGCTTTAGAACTAGAAATTGGGTCATTGTGGTTTGATTAGGTTAATTAGTTCACTTAGTGTAATTAGAAATTTTAAGCTTTGTTTAGTATTTAGGATTTCGAATTTAGGATTTTTGGGTTAGTTTGGAGGTGATTTACATTGAATATATGTATTACATCGACAGGTGAAAATTTAGAAGCGCCAGTTAGCCCTCGGTTTGGTCGTTGTCCTTATTTCTTAATTGTTGACACAGAAGGTGAAGATGTAAAGGTTGTTGAGAATCCAAGCAATCGAGCATCTCGGGGAGCAGGTGTGGGTGCTGCTCAGATTGTTTCAGAAGCAGGTTGCGATATTGTTATTACTGGGAATGTTGGTCCAAATGCTCTTTTTGCTCTTGACAGGTTTGGAATAAAAGCGTATGCAGGTGCTGCGGGTAAAACTGGAGAGAAGGCTTTAGAGGCTTTTAATGCGCGGGAGTTAACGTTAGTGGAACCTGCTTCTTCTCGTGGGGGTCGTGGGTCTGGTCCCCCAGGTAGTGGTTCGGGACAGGGTCCGGCTGCTAAGGGCGGAAAAGGACATATTGGTAGAAGGAGGGGGAATATGTGACTAGGGTAGCGTTTTCTACTAATGGTGATAATATTGACGCGGAAATTGCGGAACACTTTGGGCGGGCTCAAAACTTTTTGGTTTACGATATGGAAAGTGGTAGTAACGAAATATACGCAAACCCAGAAGTAGCGGGGAAGGAAATTTTGCCACCAAGATTTTTGTATCAGCATGAGGTGACAGATGTAGTTTGTTTTGGATTAGGGCATAAAGCAGCAAAATTGTTCGAGGAACTAAGTATTAGCGTTTTTAAAGCGGAAGAAGGGCTTATACGTGATAATATAAGGAGGTTTAAAGACAGCGTTCTTTCTAGGTTCTAAATATGGAAGTTGTTGCAATAACAGGCGGCAAGGGTGGGGTTGGAAAATCCACCTTTGCTATTTTGTTAGCTAATAAATTAAGGAGTGCTGGCAAGAAAGTTGTTCTTGCAGATTTGGATGTTGAGTGTCCGAACGATTACCTCTTGTTGGGGTTGCAGTTGGGAGATGTGAAGAAAAGAGTTTATGCAAAATTTCCTAAGTTGGATAAGGAAAAGTGCACTAAATGTGGGTTATGCGTTCAAAAGTGCCCCGACAACGCGATTTTTCAGCCCCAAACTAAGTCAGATTCTGGAGAGGAAAAAAAAGGCTACCCTGTTTTTATGTTGGAGCTTTGTGCAGGCTGTGGTTTGTGTTGGAGCATTTGTCCGGTAGGTGCAATTGAAGTTGAAGAAAAGGTAACCGGAGAGGTTTTTGTAGACCAGTCGAGGAAAACCTCCGAGGTTGGATCTGCAGAAGCCTCGGAGGTTGAGGAATCGGCTGGTTTGGAAAAACAAATTTACTGGTTAGTTACAGGAAGATCAGTAGGAATAGTAGAAGAAACAGGGCCTGTTGTTGCTGAAGTTAGGAAATATGCAGAGGAGTTTGCGAAGAAAGTAGGAGCAGATTATTTACTATTAGATACAGCGCCAGGCTTACACTGTTCCGTAATTAGAGCCCTTTGGGAAGTGGATAAGGCTTATGCAGTTACTGAGCCTACCCCACTGGGTGCTCACGATTTGAAACTCATTTTGGAACTTTTGGAAAAATTAGAGGTACCTGCAAAAATAGTTTTAAACCAAGCTGATCTAGGTAATCGCAAACTTATCGATTGTATTGCAGAAGAATTCGATGCCCGAGTTGAATACGAAATTCCTTATTCAAGAAAGTTAGTTGAAATGTATTCTAAAGGACAGTTAGGAAATTTTATGCAATCATTCTGAGGAGCGGGCCTGCGAGTGACGAAGGGTCGCTCACGATAAACAATGTTAAGCAAACAGTCAGTTTCTATAATTAGTACAGCTGTAAACGGTGTCATGGGCATAGCCAAGGCAGTTACGGGTTTGGCAGCGGGGAGTTCCGCGTTGGTTGCGGAGGGCTTACACTCTAGTATTGATTTTGTTTCTTCAGGAATAACTTATTTGGGAATACGAGTGGCTGAGAAAAAGCCAACCAAGCGTCATCCATACGGTTGGGGTCAGGCAGAGGTGTTGGCTAGTTTAATCGTGGTTATTTTTATTGGATTGGCTGGTGTTGAAATTGTTAGGGAAGCGGTAAATTCTTTATTGGCAGGAGAATATGAGCCTATTAGTGGACTTCTCTCTTTAGTTGTAATGGCAGCTTCTGTTGTTGTAAATGAGGTGATGGCGCGGCTTAAGATTCGTGTTGGACAGGAGCAAGAGTCCTTAGCGCTTATTGCAGATGGCAAGCATTCTCGTGTAGACGTATTTTCTTCTGGGGCTGCTTTTCTTGGAATAGGCTTGGCACGGTATTTTCCAATTGCGGATAGTCTTACAGCACTTGGTGTGGGTATTTATATTCTTTATGAAACATTTGAGTTGGGTAAAGAAGTTGGAGAGAACCTTTTGGATGTAGCAGATTTAGAGGCAGAAAAGGAGATTCGAAAAATTTGTGCGGAAGAGCAGGTAGAGGTGGTGGATTTAAAAACAAGAAAAATTGGTTCTCGGACTTCGGCAGAGCTGGAAATTAAGATTCCCGAGAATGTAAAGATGGGTCGGGTAGATGATTTAATTCATGATTTGCAGAGAACTTTGATTGATAAGGTCTCGCGCTTAGAATATGTGACGATTCAAATCAAAGGAGAAGGTCGTAGGATAAGGATGTTTAGAGGAAAGTGTGATGAGCCTTTGGACAAGATTGGTCCAGACAAGCAAGGGCGTCGAGTTCTTACACCTTACCGGGAAGGAGAGATTTACGAAGATTTTGGTGCTCCTGAGTATTTGGTGACTGATTATAAAAATGGGAAGGAGATACAAAGAGTTGTAGTGGAGAATCCCTATTTCAAAATTGGGCGTGGTCATGGTGTGCAATTTGCACGAGCAGTAGGCGCAGATGAAGTTAGAACCAAGGAAATTGGTGATAATGCCCTGGATGCGCTTAAGAAGTTAGGTATAATAGTACGGGACTTGGAGTTTTAGAAATTAAGATTTTAATTTAGGAGAAGTTAACTATTTACAAATGAGCTACAAAGAATTACTACAAGGGTTCCTTTTATTGGCATTAGCAATTGTTTTTTTGGGGCAGGCTGCTTTTGCACAGGAGAAAGCTACCGGTGCCCTCTATTTTACTGGTGTAGGCTGTACGCATTGTGCAAAGTCCGACCCTGTTGTTTTAGGCTCTTTTCTGGAAGAAAATCCCCAACTAATTGTTTTTGAATACGAGATTTATCAGCAGGGAACAGCTAACGCTCCTGTCTTTAGTAAATATGCTGATTTTTATGGGTTTCGTCCAGGTGTGCCTGCGTTGCTTTTTGGTGACGGTTCAGTTTTTTTGGGCGATAGAAACATTACAAATATTGAGTCCTCTCAGTTAAGGCTACAGGCTGAAGAAAAAGTTCCCCTATTTAATGGTGATAGGAAGGAGATAGCGAATCTTAAATCTTCAGATCTTCCTGGGTTAGTTAAAATTTGGTCTAAAGATAGGGTGCTGATTAGGAAAAGCTTTGAAAAATCCTCTTCTGATAGGGTCCCTCTAGAGTTGCTATCTGGTGATATTAATGTTGTGCTAGATGCCTATAATTATAAAGAGGTAATTCCTACGCCTATCGCGCTTTCAGGTGCTTCGGTACAGTTTGGTAAGGCTGTTCAAGTTGACGGTTGGGTTTTTCAGTGGGACCGGAAAGATTTTGGTAGTATCAGTTTTGGTGATTCGACCGAAGACATGGTTAAGAGTTTTGCAGGCGAGGTCCAGGGTGAATTTGTAGAGGACCAAGATCCTGGCGGTTCGTTAACATTAGCAAAAATAGCCTCATTGGGAGCTGCAGATGCAGTTAACCCTTGCGCTTTAGCAGTTTTAACGCTGGTCCTTGTTACCATACTTACGCGCAATCCAAAAAATCGAAAAGCTGTTCTTTGGGCTGGGCTGGCGTTTACTACATCTGTGTTTGTAATGTATCTTTTTTATGGGCTGATTATTATCCGTTTTTTCAAATTGGTAAGTGCTTTAACTAACATTCGGCTTTTGCTTTACAAGATATTGGGCGGAGTAGCTATTTTTCTTGGTATTTTACAGATTAAAGATTTTGTTGATTATTCCCCGGGCAGTTTTGGTACAGAGATGCCGTTGGGTCTAAGATCCAAGGTAAAAGAACTTGTTGATAGGCTAACCTCACCTGCTGGTGCTTTTGGGGTTGGGGCTTTTGTAACTGTTTTTCTGCTCCCCTGTACTGTAGGCCCTTATATTATTTGTGGGGGGATTCTTTCAACTCTAGATTTTGTACAAGCCTTGCCTTGGATGCTTCTTTACAATTTTATTTTCGTTCTTCCAATGATTTTGATTACGCTTGTTTGCTATAAAGGCTTTGCTACTGTTGAGGATGTTTCTGGCTGGAAAGATAGAAATATCCGTTACCTACATTTGGTTGCTGGTATTTTAATTTTTGCTTTGGGGCTAGCAATGGTCTTTGGTTGGATATAACTGTTAGATTTATTTTGCGAAGTTGGTTTTTTTAATTTTTCTGTTTTGTAATTCTAATGGAAATTGCTATTGCATCTGGAAAAGGTGGGGTAGGAAAAAGTATGGTTGCCTCCTCCTTGGCGATTCTTTTTTCTCGTATTGAAGAAGTAGTTGCTGTTGATGCTGATGTGGACGCCCCTAATTTACATCTTTGGTTGGGGGAGGGGGAGGATTGGGATTTGGTAGAGCCTCTTTCTACTAATAGCCGTCCAGTAATTGATTCTGATAAATGCACAGGTTGTGGTAAATGCGTTGATATTTGTCAGTTTGGTGCTCTCTCTTTTGAAAATACACAAACTGAAAGTCCCGTCCTTTCCGAGAGGACGGGACTTGTCTCTCGGTTAAACAAATATTTTTGCGAGGGTTGCGGTGCTTGCGCGGAAGTTTGTCCGGAAGGGACAATCCAAATGGAACCAGTGGAAAATGCGGAAATTCGCATTAAAGGAAAGACGAATTACGGATTCCCATTAGTTTCTGCACAGCTTAAACCGGGGGAGACGGGTTCAGGTAAAATTGTGGATGAGATAAAGGCTAGGGCGGAGGAATATGATTACGAAATGTTGTTAATTGATGTTCCTGCAGGTACGGGGTGTCCAGTAATTGCTGCTATTAAAGATGCAAATTTTGCTGTTTTGGTTACAGAACCAACACCCTCGGGACTCAGCGATTTAAAACGGGTATTGGAAGTTATTAATCACTTTGGTGTACCTTTCGGGGTGGTTGTTAATAAGTGGGATATTAACAGTGATCTTAGTTCGCGGATTGAATCTGACTTTGAAGGTAAAATATTAGGTAAAATTTCTTACGATAAGGGCGTTTTTAAAGCCATTTCTAACATCACCCCCGTTTTGGAAACAGGTTTGGATACGGTGGGGGAGCTAAGAGGAATTTTTGAAAAGCTGTCGAAATGTTTATAACCTAAATCTATCGTAAGGGACGTTCCGCATCGCTAAAAAGGTGCCCGCCGCCCTATTTTGAGTTCTCACTACGGTGTTAAGAAACACCTCCGTTCGAAAAGGGGCGAAAGTTATATTATATAGCGGTGTGCAGCTCGTCAGTGGGCGGGCGGTTCGCGGAAAACGGGTCAGATTCTTGACAGAGGATAACCCAAGTAGTAAATTTTAAACGGGTAATAATTCTTAATTGTTTGTGCAATTTAGGCAGTTGCTTACCAATCTAATGTTGGATGCTACACACCGCAATTACAACTTCTTAATTATAGTATCTTTATCCATCCTTATTTTTGTGCTTTCGATATTTTCTATTATTTATGTTGCGTGCGAGAGCAGTACTGCTGATGATGGAGGTATGCAGGGGGATGCTTCTCCGAGTTTGGAGTTGAGTGAAAGTCAGGAAGTTCTGAGTCCGGAGGGAATAATGTTTTTGATTGAATACAAAGACACGGTGGGTTTGGTTAATTTTGTTAATGAAATGGAAAAGCACGGTGTTACAGGTCTTTTAATGGTTACTCCTGAATTTGTTGAAGAGCATTGTTCTGAAATAAGAGAGATAATTAAGCACAATGTGGAGATTGTGGGTTGTAATGTTGAAGAACCCTTTTGGGATGTCTCTTATGAGGAACAGAAGGCAAGAATTAAAGGCATGGTTGACAGAATTGAAGCATGTACTGGTGAACCAGTACGGATAGTTAACTCGCGGTATTTTGCTTCGGATATGAATACTGTGAAGGCGGCGGAAGATTTAGGTATTCCATACATTACAGCACGAGGCGTGACTGATACTAAGGCTACGGTTTTTCAACCAGAAGGCTATAATGTAAAGATCCTTTCTGTCTCCAACATCCCCTCTGTCCAATTTAAGTACGGGTCATTGTGCGATTACTCTTATTTTGAGCGGGCAGGGACACCTGAAAATATGCGTGCGGAGTTAGAAAGGGCTTTACTTCCTTTGGAAGAAAAGGAAAAGGAGCGTTATGGTCCCTATCATCGGATTACACCTGTAACACATACTAATATTGGGGGGTATTTAAAGCCTTGGCTAGATATGTGGAAGAGTTTCTGGGCTGAAGCTAATATTAACTGGGTTACTCTAGATCAGATTATGGCAAACCCAGACTGGGTATTACCTCTTTGGCAGATTCCTATTAACAAAAATGCTCCTTATACACCGGAAAAGACTCGTCCCTTAATACCATATGAGGATGAGGAAAAGGTAAGCAACCCTTGTGCAGTGGAAGAGCTTTCGGATGGTGGGGTAGAAGAAAAGCCTCGCGGTGGTTCCGAAGTAAGAACAGAGGAACGGGTCATAATGTTTCACAATAATCAGGGACCTATGTGCAAGGATGCAGTAGAATTTTTTGAGCAGTTGGATGTTTCTGTGGAAGAACACCTTACTTCTGAATCTGATTTTTGGGAAGAATTAAATAAGTGGAAGAATTTGTACAAACAGAGCGAAGGTGTTTCTCCCTCCTTTGGGTACTATCCTATTATTTTTGTTAACGACCGTGCTTTTTCCGGCTTTAATGCAGAAATTGAAAATGAAATTTTGAACGAGATTTCCCCTTAACAAGTCCCTTTTACAATTAAAAATATTTAAGATTTATTTAGGTGTATAATTAGGTTATGTTTGAAAGCAATATATTACTCCGGTTTATAACTATAATTTTTATTTTTTCTCTTGTATTACCATCCTTTGTATTAGCAGCAGATGAGCTACCGCAAGAAACTGTTTTGGAGGGTCGGGTAGTAAATGTTTTGGATCAAGAAGAGAACCAAGGTGATCCGGAAGCCCAGATATTTGTAGTTAAGTTAGAGAGTGGGGACCGGGCGGGAGAAGAGGTAGAAGTATTGGGTGGTGGTTCTACTCAACGGATTGGTGACTCGGAGTACAAAGAAGGTGATCGTGTTCTGGTTGCCCAAACAACAAATCTTTCGGGTGACTCGGAATTTTATATTCAAGGTTTTGTGCGGCGCAATGCTTTGCTTTCCTTGTTTGTTATTTTTGTAATAGTTACCCTCCTAGTGGCTCGCTGGCGTGGTTTGACCTCTCTTATAGGTATGGCAATGTCCTTCCTTGTTATTTTTAAAGGGATTAGTCCTCTTATTCTAGGAGGAGCTAATCCTGTGTTGGTAGTTGCAGGAGCGTCTCTAGCTATAATTCCATTAACCTTCTTTTTGTCGCACGGGATGAATAAGAAGAGTTTAGTTGCGGCAGCTAGCACAGTTCTTTCTTTGATAGTTACGATTGGGCTTGCATCTTTATTTTCAAACATAGCGCATCTTACAGGATACTCTTCGGAGGAAGCAGCTTATCTTCAGACTATGGTTCCTGGAAAAATAAATTTTCAGGGATTGGTTTTGGCTGGGATAATTGTCGGTGTTTTAGGGGTGTTGGACGATATTACTGTTGCGCAGGCTGCTGTGGTTCAAAAATTGCGGGAGGCAAATCCCCGGCTCCCAAGTAATGAGTTGTTTTTCAATGCGCTTTACGTGGGTCGGGATCATATTGCTTCTATGGTAAATACTCTAATACTTGTATACGCAGGAGCTTCTCTTCCCCTTCTTTTACTTTTTGTCAATACTTCTCAGGATTTGTCTCTGGTAATAAATAACCAATTCTTGGCAGAAGAAATTGTACGTACTCTAGTAGGCAGTATTGGGCTAATTTTTGCTGTGCCTGTGACTACTTTTTTTGCTGTAAAAGCATTTCCCCGACCTTTTTCTTCGCAATCTTAAAAAAGGTACTTGACAAATAAGTTTAGGCTTGTATATTGGGTAAAGCAGTGGTTGTAATACTTAATGATGAAAATTTTGAAGAAGAAGTTTTGGATGCTGAGGGCTTAGTTCTTGTTGACTTTTGGGCGCCCTGGTGTGGTCCCTGTCAAATTATGAGCCCAGTAGTGGAAGAGTTAGGTGAGGAGTGTGGTGACCAGTTAAAAGTGGGAAAGTTAAATGTTGACGAGAATCCTCAGGCTGCTGAGGCTTACGGAATAATGAGTATCCCTACCTTGCTTTTCTTTGAAGATGGAGAGCAAGTGGATCAATTAGTGGGTGTACACTCTCGGAGTAATATAAAAGCACTTATTGATGAACTGGTGAAGTAGTTTTTACTGGAATTTATTTTTGTAATCTTTGATAGCAGCTTCGATTGCCTGGTAAGCATCTTCGATACTTTTCCATCCTTCAATTTTAATATTCTTTTCTGCCTGTAGCTCAGCATAATTTTGCCAAAAGTTGGTTATTTCCTTTCTAAAATGAGAACTGAGATCTTCCAGTTTTTTTGTGTCTTTAAAGCGGGGATCGGAAGAAGCTACACTAATAACCTTACTATCCTTTTCTCCTGAGTCAATTAAATCTAAAAGTCCAATTGGGCAAGCGTTTAAGAGACAACCGGGAAAAGTTGTGAAAGTGGAGAGGACCATTACATCTAAAGGGTCGTTATCTTTTCCCCATGTTTGGGGGATAAATCCGTATTCAGTAGGGTAGAATACGGATCCATATAAAGCGCGGTCCAATTTAAAAACTCCAATACTCTCGTCGTATTCGTATTTATTACTGCCACCCCTTGATATTTCTACTAAACAATGAATCTCTTTTGGTGGGTTTGGTCCAGGAGAAAGTTTATGAAACAAATTGTTTTGGTTATCCATTATGCACTTGATTTTAACAAAAAAATTACCTGCGGGTAAAGTATTGTAAGGGTGGTCTAGATGCCCGTGCCTAGAGAGCATTGTTTGTGGGGGTGTTCATGTTATACTTTTAGAGAATAGATGCCCACACCTGTACTATCCCAAAAAAATAAAGAATTGCTTTTAGGTAATGAGGCTGTGGTTCGCGGTGCATTAGAGTCTGGGCTTGGTTTTGCTTCTACATATCCTGGCACCCCCGCTTCTGAAATTGGCGATACTTTTTCAAGAGTTTTCCAAAAATTAGGATTTTATTTTGAATATAGTACTAATGAGAAAGTGGCTTTGGAGGCTGCGGCAGGAGCAGCCTTTTCCGGTGTTAAGGCTATGGTTGGGATGAAACATTATGGAGTAAATGTAGCTTCTGACACACTTCTCCCACTTGCCTATTTTGGATGCCCCTTGGTAGTTGTTGTAGCAGATGACCCCGGTTGTTGGAGCTCTGTTCAGACAGAACAAGACACACGCTGGTATTCATGGATGGGGAAGCTTCCCACTTTGGAACCGGCAAATTCTCAGGAAGCGAAGGATATGACAAAAAGAGCTTTTGAAATTGCTTGGGATTATGAGGTTCCAGTGGTTGTTCGTCTGACAACAAGAGTATCTCATACTAGAAGTTTGGTAGAGTTGAAACCTTTAGGTAGTTTTGAGTCTCAAGGAAGGTTTGAAAAACCGGAAGGAGGATTTGAGGTTGGGAGTGCTCGCACTTTAGAGTTGAAGAAGAAGTTGCTTTCTAAAATTAGTAAGATTCGGGAAGAGGTTTCCAATCAGGAGGGTTTAAACAAAACTTTTGGGAACAGTAGTAAGGTTGGTGTAGTCGCCAGTGGTGTTTCTTGGGAATATTTGCAAGAAGCTTTAAGTATTTTAAAGGTGGAGATACCTGCCTTTAAGGTTGGTATGAGCTATCCCTTTCCTGAAGAGATGATCACGGAGTTTATGAAGGGAAAAGAGAAAGTATTTGTATTAGAAGAGCTGGATCCGATTATTGAATCCGAAGTTAAAAGAATTGCAAAGGATTCCAACTCTGGGTTGGAAATACACGGTAAAGATTGGCTTCCGGAAGTAGGGGAGTATAAACCAGAGATGATTAAAGAAGCGGTTGTAAAACTTGCGGGGGCATCTCTAGCAGAAAGTACTAGGGAGCTGCTGGACAAGTTCCCGGAAATTAAAACTTTGGCTGATGCAGCTTCAAAACCCCCCACCTTTTGTGCTGGTTGTCCTCACCGGGCTACTTTTTGGGCTGTGAAACAAGCTTTAGGCGAGGATAAAGTTTGTGGTGGTGATATTGGGTGTTATATGCTGGGAGCTCTAGAACCTTACAAGAACCAAGATTTTATTGTGGCAATGGGCGCAGGTGTGGGAATCTCGCATGGTATTTCTAAAGTGAGTGAAGAAAAACCCCTTGTTTTTATTGGGGATTCAACTTTTTTCCATGCTGGAATACCAGCACTAACTAACATGGTTTTTAATAATAGCAATGCTTTGGTAATAGTAATGGATAACCGGTTAACAGCTATGACAGGACAGCAACCACACCCCGGTACTGGAGAAAGAGCAGGCGGTGAGAAATGTAAAGAAGTTCTTATTGAGGATGTAGCTAGGGCAGTTGGTGCTGAGAGGGTGGAGGTTGCAAACGTTTATAATTTTGAAGACACAAAGGAAAAGATAAAAGAGCTTTACGCAACGCCAGGAGTGTCTGTGTTGGTTGCTAAAGGAAAATGTAGGCTTGCCGTAGTAAGGGAGATGGCTAGGGCAGGCAAAGATACTCCTAAGTTTAAGATTGTGAGTCAGGAAGATAACCAAAAGCTCAAAAAACTTGACTGCCCAGCAATAAGGGAGGATAAAGGTAAGCTATATATTGATCCCGAGCTTTGTTGGGGCTGCGCGTATTGTAAACAGATAGCTCCAAACTCAGTTAAACCAGCAAAGTAAGCACCAAATAATAAATTGCAAGCTCCAAATGTTTGTAATTTGTAATTTTCGGCAACGATATTGTTCGCGCGTTTAATATTGAACCATGCAACATGATGACAAAGAAGTACAAGTAAATAGTGCTTTCAACATAATCGTTGCTGGTTATGGTGGTCAGGGTGTTTTGACTTTGGCTGAGATTTTAGCTTATGCTGTTGTAGCGGAGGGGTATGAAGTACGCCAAGCTGAGCTTCACGGTCTTGCACAACGGGGAGGTTCTTTAGCTACTCATGTTCGGCTGGGGAAAAGTGTTTATTCCCCCCTAGTTTCAAAAGGGGGAGCAGACTTAATTATAGCTTTGGAGTTTGGTGAGGCAGCTCGCGTAGCATTAGAATATGGGAGTAACCAAACATTTCTTCTTGCAAACAGCAAGTTTTTTAGCCCTGCCCAGGGAAGAAATAAATCTAGTGTGGATCTGATCCAGGCAGAAGAGAGTTTGACGGAGCAGCTTAAGGGTATGGAGGTGGTTGACGCTGATAAGAAAGTTAGAGCTCTTACTGGTGATATTTTTTCAGTAAATATTTATATGTTGGCAAGGGCGTTAGGAATGTCTCTCTTGCCTTTAAAAAGAGAATCGGTTTGGCAGGTAATTGAGAATAAGTTAAGGGGAAAATATTTGGATCTGAACCGCAAAGTCTTTGAGGTTGCGGTTCAGGACTAAATGATGTCTGTAGATTTATTTGAGGATTTTTTGGAACAAAAAGGGTTGAATTTTGAACTTTCTGTGTCAGAAAGTTCTACCAAGACTGCAGCCCAAGCAGCTAAAGCACACGGGGTGCCGGTTTCAAATATTGTTAAGTCCTTGGTTGTTAAAGCAGATAATAAGTTTGTGATTGTTCTTTGTCCGGGGGATAAAAGAGTTGATTTTAAAGAGTTAAAGGAGATATTGAATAAGAAAAGTGTTCGAATGGCTAAGGCAGAAGAAGCAAAAGAAGCAACTGGCCATTCTATTGGAGGAATTCCACCTTTTGGTCATCTACGCCCGTTAGGAACGGTTATTTTAGAAGGATTTGATAAGCACGAACCTTTGTGGGCAGCAGCAGGTGCTAGTAATGTTAACTTCAAAATTGGTTTGGAAGAGCTGAAAAATATTGTGGATGACATAAACAAAAGTGTTTTCTCGGATTAATTGTTTGGGTTCGAAAGGAGGTGAAAGCTTGTGAGTGAAATTAGATTTTTCTCTCGATTATTAATAGGTCTTTCTATCCTTGGAGTTATTTTTGCTACTATTGGTTCTTTCTTTCAGGATATCTGGTTGGCTTCTACCCAGTGGTTACTAATTTCAGCAGTTTTGGTTGGGTTTTCTGTGTATGTACGGATGGAGGAATAGGAACTTTAAAGGTGGGAGGAGGTGATGCTATCAATGAATATTGATGTCCGATTTTTACGCGAAAGTATAGGACAGGAGTTGGGGATTATAAATCGATACCAGGATTTTGTCGATGCTTCTGAAAATGACGAGGTTCGAGAAGTGTTAGCTAAGCTTCGAGATAAAAAAAAGGAGCATGTAGTCGAGCTATGGAATCTTTTGAGAAAGTTTGACCGAAAGCAAGATCAAGCTTTTAGGAAAGAGGAGCTTTAAGATGAAAAATAAGGCAGCTAAGCTCCGGGCAGTAAGCGCTCTTGTTGGTACTATTATTGGTGCTGGTATCTTTGCGTTACCTTATGTTGCTTACAATTTGGGTTTTTTTGTTTTTTCCTCTTTGCTTCTTCTAATAAGTATTTTAAGTACTGTTGTAAATCAGTTGTACGTTTCCGTTATAAATAGCACCCACGGGGATCATCAGTTACCTGGTTATGCTGCTATTTATACGGGAAAGTGGGGAGAATATTTTTCTTTTGTTTTTTTAATATTGGGACTCTACGGGGCTCTTACTGCTTATTTAGTGCAGGGTGGTGAGTTTCTTACTTCAATTTTTCCTGTAACCCGGGGTTTAGCTGTATTCCTCTTTTGGTTGGTGCTTGCATTACTTCTCTTTTTTGGATTGCGTGTAGCTTCTTGGGGCCAACTTGTGATTTCTCTTTGTCTTGTTGGATTAATTGTTTCTTTTTTTCTTTTTTCTATGGCTAGCTTTCAACCCCCAGTTGGAGCTTTAAAGGCTTTACTGGAAAGTAATTCTTTGAGTATAGGAGAATTTGGTTCCTTGCTCGGGGTTATTATTTTTGCATTTGGTGGCACTTCAGCTGTTCCTGAAGCTGAAGAAATTTTAAGAGAACGTCCGGAGCAGTTGTCTATAGTTGTAAACTTGGCATCAGTTGTTGTAACTGTTCTTTATTTTTTGTTTACAGCTGCTGTGGTTGTTATCTCGAAAAAAGGGGTTACTCCTGCTGCCTTGGCCGGCTTGGCAGCTGCTGTGGGAGGTCCTTCTTTAGTAATGGCCCCCTTAATTGGCGTTCTAGCTTTGGGTAGTTCTTTTCTGCTGCTTAGCTATTCGCTGAGGGAGGTCTTTTACCGTGATTTTGAGGTGCCTCTTAGTATTTCATGGCTTTTAGCAGTTGTTCCGCCTCTGGTTTTGGCACTTGTGTTAAGATTGGGCTTTATTTCAATTCTCAGTTTTGTTGGGAGTGTAGGAATAGGGTTCAGTTGGGTTTTTGTTCTCCTCATTTATTACTGTTTAAACTCTTGATAAACAATATACTTGGGCGCTGATACTGTTCTAGTAATTTTCAACAAAGGGTTAGGTAATATGAATAGAGTTAGAATAGCTGAAGTTACTTGGTTTATTATGTTATAATAGCAGTGTGGAAAAAGTTGGTGATATCCTAAAAAAAGAGGATCTTGAGCCATCCAAACACATTAAGTACGAGTTTCAAGATTTTGGGTACCGGTTAGCGTCTGAACTAGACGATTTGGAGCACCGTTCTTTGTATATGAAGTTGGCAAAGGAGGAGCCTCGTGCAAGACTGGAAGATGCATTGGCTTTTGTAAAGAGTTTAGATTGTGAGGACTTGGAAGGTGAAAAAAGCAAAGCCAAGCTTTTTATGTGGAAGTTGAAGGAGTTAAGGGAGAAAAGAAAGGACACACCTTGAACAGATTAACCAATACCGCCCCGAACCACATAGGGGTTTTGTACCACGTGGGGTACATCCTTTCAGGTACGGGGCTCAATTCGACCAACCACGCTGAGCGTGGTGGCTCATTGAGGGCCTGTAGCTCAGTGGTTTAGAGCGCCATCCTTATAAGATGGATGTCCCTGGTTCGAATCCAGGCAGGCCCACCACGTGAAAATTCGAAGAGGTGAGGACGTAGTCCGAAAACGATTCGTTGATTTTCACAGTGGGACGTTAATCCCGCAAGGGATTTCACGTCCCTTCGAATTTAACGTGGCCTTGCCAATTTTAGTTTTGTATAATACCTCGTAGTTACCTGGTGTATTACGTTTACGTTTTGAGAAGTTTAAAAGATTATTCCCCCTGTATATTGGATCTACAGCTAAATTGGCTAAACGGGTAAAAGAGCACAACGATGGAAAATCCCGCTATACAAATCAGCATAGACCCTACCAATTGATTTGTTATATAGCACTTCCTTTGAAATCAGATGCGGAAAGATTCGAGAAGTATTTGAAGTCTGGTTACGGGAGGAGGACTTTGCGAAAGATGTTAAAAGATTTTTTGGAAGGATAAGAAGACAACAATTAAAGCTCTTCTAGTTCATTATTCTCTTCCTCTGGTCTTTCTATGTATTGAAGGTACTTTTCAGTAGAGGTTAATCTCTTGTGACCAACAATTTTTGAAATGTATGAAACATCTGCACCTTGTTTAAGTTGGTGGGCAATAAATGTGTGTCGGAGGTCATTAATAGTAGCGTCAGGTAAACCAGCTTTTTTGAAGTATCTTTTCATGGCAGCTCTGATATTTCTTATTAGGTAGGGATTTCCAGGGCGGGTAACAAAGAGGATATCTGTGTTTGCTTCTGGGCGTACCTTTAAGTATTCTTTAATTGCGTCCTGTGCCCGCTGGTTAAGAGGAATGTTTCGTGCTGGCTTTCGATGGGAAGGTCGGATATGTAGAACACCTTTCCCATTTTCTTCCGAAAATTCTATATCTTGAAGCTGTATTTTGCGTAATTCCCCAATTCTAATTCCGGTTTGAAGGAGTAATTCTACAATAGCGTACATACGCTTGTCGTTGCGGCAAGCATCGCGCAGAGCGCGGTACTCAGTTTCGGAAAGGATGTTTGGTGGCTTTGGTTCAATTTTGGGGTGGGTTAACTTGTTAGATGGGTCTTGGGTTATGTATCCTTTTTCTTTTAAAAATTGGAAAAAGGTTCGGATAGAATTAATTTTTCGGGAAATTGATTTTTTTGTGTAGTCTTGGTCACGAAAATCATCTAGATATCCTGTAAGGTCTTCGTAAGTTAACTCATCTGGGTTTTCCTTATCTTCTTCCTCTTCAGCGTACTCTATAAGTTGGCGGATGTCTGTTCCGTAAGCCAAGACGGTTGCTTCTGCTCTATTTTTTTCTTCCAGGTAGTTTATGAACTCTTTTCGGGCTTCTCGTAATTTAGCCATTGCTCAAAAATTATAGCAAGGTATCTGGTAGATGTCAATAAATCTATTTTAGAGGGTAGTTGAGTGAATAGTTAGTGATTTAGCAACTAGTAACTAGCAATTAGTAGTGCGTAGTAGCAAATTTGAAGTTTATGAGTTGCTTTTTTGTAGAGTCCTGGTTTGCTTGTATCTTTGGTCCGGCAGTGATAATTTAAGCTCACTATGGGGAAGAAAAGGAATGCAAAAACCATGCTGAAGGATTTGCTTATAGTTCTTCTGTTGTTGGGGTTAATGGTTTCTTTGGTTCGGGCTATTTGGGATAATTTGGAAAGTTTGCGGCGCGTACGTAGTTTGCAGAAGGAAACTGCCTTTTTGGAAGAGCAAGATAGGCAATTGTATTCAGAAATTGAGGAAAAGCAAAGCTTGGAGTATGTGGAGGAACAGGCAAGAAGAAGCTTAGGTATGGTAAAGGAGGGGGAAAGGGTTTTTATTTATCCAGATTCGGAACAAGAGGAAGAAGTTCCTGAAGATAGAAGAGGGACTGGAGGCTTGAAATTTTGGCGGGAATGGCTACATGTGTTTGGGTGGTAATTGAGGTGGCGAATAGATGTAAATTTAATATCGTGAATTAATGCCAATAGGAGAATAGGGAATAAGGGATATTGAATATAGGACAGCAATAAAAATGCAAAAGGACCCCCCATCCTTTTGTTATAACGAGAATTAGTGCCGGACTATTGCGAAAAAGCCTTGTTAGTGGTAAAATTACAGATACGTGCGGGGTAGTGTAGCGGTCTGCATGCGAGGCTCATAACCTCGAGGTCGGAGGGTTCGACTCCCTCTCCCCGCAACCATCCCGACATCCAAAGTTGCCTTTGGCAACTTCCGTCGGGATGCCCTGTTGAAAACGAGCGCTAGCGAGTTTTGGATAACGGGGCAGCGATTCCGGGCAGGGTAGCTCAGATGGCTAGAGCGCCACCCTCATAAAGTGGAGGTCGAGGGTTCGATTCCCTCCCCTGCCACCACGCTCGGCGTGGCACGCTAAGCGTGCCCACCACCCGACATACAGAATCGGTAGATCGATTCCCGTCGGGGTGTATCCTCGAGATACAGAGGTGGCGGACCAACTCCCGGTGGAGAGTGCCCTGACGGAAGCGTAGGTGGGGCAAAGGTATTTTGTAAAACTGCCAAAAGTTTTTTGTTGGGGAAACGAGTGTTAGTGAGGTATTCATAATGGGGTGGTAACTCTGACCTGGATAAACCAAATGCTCAGGGTGTTGTCCTCAACATTACATTGTTCCCCCGCCTTATTTTTGCTAAAATAGAAAGTTGAAATGGAAAAAGACACATCATTAGGAGATATGAAAAGAAAGATTTCCTCTCCTTTGTTCAAAAATAAAAGTAAGGGTAACAAAAACCTAAAAAACATTATCCTATACGGGTTTTTAGCACTCGTACTGTTAGGTTTGTTTTTCTCATTTTCATCCGGTGGTTTGCAACCGCAGGAGGAAAAGTCTCTTACTCAAGCGCTAGACTTGATTAGGCAGGAAAGAGTAAAGCAGGTTACTGTATCTGGTGATACCTTGGAGCTGGAGCTGAAAAATGGGGATATAGTAGTTTCTCGGAAGGAGGCAGGTCGCAGTTTTCTTGAGATTTTGGAAACGCAAGATATCTCACCAGATAAAATTTCTGGTGAGATTAATGTTGAACCCCCAACAGAGTTTTCTTGGCTAGATTTTATTATTAACGTTCTCCCAGTTGTTCTAATGCTTGTTTTCTTTTTTATTCTCTTTCGTAAGGCAGGGAAGGGAAGTTCGGGGGGATTGTTTTCCATTGGTAAAAGCAAAGCAACCTTATTTGGTAAAGATCAACCCCAGGTGAGTTTTGATGATGCTGCTGGTGTTGATGAGGCAAAGAAAGAGCTCCGGGAGGTGGTTGACTTTTTGGAAAATCCGGATAAGTACCGCAAGTTAGGTGCGCGCATTCCAAAAGGGGTTTTGTTAGTAGGACCAGCTGGAACTGGAAAGACACTGCTGGCTAGAGCTGTTGCTTCCGAAGCTGGGGTTCCTTTCTTTTCTGTGGCTGGTTCCGAATTTATGGAAATGTTGGTAGGTGTTGGTTCTGCGCGGGTTCGAGACCTTTTTCAAACAGCAAAGCAAAATTCCCCCAGCTTAATTTTTATTGACGAGATTGAAACTATTGGTAGACATAGAGGTATGTCTTTTATGTCTCAGGGCGAACAAGAGCAAACCTTGAATCAAATTCTTACCGAAATGGATGGTTTTGAACCTAATGCGGGGGTAGTTGTTCTTGGTGCTACCAATAAGCCTGAAATGCTTGATCCTGCTTTGGTCCGTCCAGGTCGGTTTGATCGGAGAATTATATTAACTCTTCCTGATATAGAAGGGAGAAAAGGCATCTTGAAAATTCATATGAGGGGTAAGCCCTTTACAAATGATGTAAATGTAGAGGAGTTAGCAAGGCGCACAGTAGGGTTTTCTGGAGCAGATATTGAAAATATGCTTAATGAAGCTGCTATTCTAGCAGCGCGTGGGGGTAAAGAGAAGATAGGTTCGGAGCATTTGGAAGAGGCTGCAACTAAAGTTAAATTAGGACCGCAGCGAAAGAGGTTGAAATCGGAAGAGGAGAGGCGTCTTACCGCGTTTCACGAGGCTGGTCATGCTGTGGTAGCTCATCATTTGCCTAAGATGGATCCGGTGCACCGGGTTTCAATAGTAGCTCGGGGACTTTCTCTTGGATTTACTATGATTCCTCCTAAGATTGATCGGTACAACGAAACACGGAGTCGCCTTCTAGCGCAAATTATTGCCTTATTGGGAGGGCGAGCTGCAGAAAAAGTACATCTTTCTGAGTTTAGTATTGGGGCTTCTTCTGATATTGAAAAGGCCACTCAGCTTGCTCGAGAAATGGTAACTAAGTTTGGGATGAGTAAGTTGGGACCTATGTCCTTTGAGGAGTATTTGGGAGAAGGAGGGAACTGGCCTTACAGATCTCCAGTTGGGGGAAAGGTAGAATACTCGGAGGAGATGAGAAAAGAGGTAGATAAGGAGGTAAAGAGAATTATTGAGGATTGCTATGAAAAGGCAGAAGATTTGGTAAAAAAGTATAGCAATGAGCTGCAGCGAGTAGTGGATGAGCTTATGGAAAAAGAAACTTTAAGTGGTGATGAGTTTGAAAAACTAGTAGGGGAGAAGAAAGATGAATAGCGCAGAAACTGGGAAAATATTGCTGCTTGTGGATGGACACTCTATTCTCCACCGGGCTTATCACGCATTTCCTAAAAGTTTGATTACTTCAAACGGTAGACAGACCAATGCTGCGTATGGGTTTACTCGGATCATCCTTTCTGTTTTGAATAAATTTGAACCTTCTTTTGTAGCAGTTTCTTTTGATACAGCAGAACCTACGTTTCGGCACCAAGAATTTGCGCCTTATAAAGAGCATCGCCCGGAAATGGATCCAGAATTGGCTGACCAGATTCCTCTAGTTTATGAAGTTGTTGAGGCGTTGGGTATCCCAATTTTTGAGGTAGCAGGATACGAAGCTGATGACGTGATTGGGAGCCTTGCAGAGCAAGCGAACTCCACGAATGAACGCGAATCAGAAAGCGAATCAAAGCGAATCAGAGAAACCATTATCGTGACTGATGATATGGATATGTTGCAGTTGGTTGGGAATGGTACTAGGGTCTATATGCCAAAGAAGGATAAACTTTGGACTAGGGACAAAGTCAAAGAAGAGTTTGGGTTTCCCCCCGAGAAGATAGATGATTATAAGTCCTTGCGTGGTGACCCCAGTGATAATATTCCTGGTGTTAGAGGGATAGGGCCAAAGACAGCAAGGAAACTTCTTTCCGAATTTGATTCTATGGAAGAAATTTATCAAAACTTAGAAATGGTAAAGTCTAAGCGAGTACGAAAGCTTTTAGCAGAATCTGCGGAACAAGCTGTTTTGTCTAAGCAACTTGCAACTATTGTTGTAGATGTCCCCATAACTTTGGATCTAAAAAAGTGTAGACTTGGTGGTTATGATCCGGCTAGAGCTCGGGAGGTTTTTTCAAAATTGGAGTTTAAGTCTCTTCTCAAAATGCTTCCAGAAGAAAATGGGGGCAAGCAGATGGACTTACTGTAGAATCTCGTCTTTATATTATGAATGTCGCTTTAGTTCACGATTATTTAAATCGTTTTGGTGGGGCAGAAAGGGTTCTTTCTGCCTTGGCAGAGATTTGGTCAGATGCTCCTATTTATACTTCAGTAGCAGATAAATCTGTTTTAGAAGCAGATTCAGCGTTGGCAGAAAAAGATGTTAGAACATCTATTCTTCAAAAATTACCGTTTTGGAACGCTTTTCCTAAAGTAGGTGTACCATTAGTTCCTTATGTCTTTGAAGTAATGGATTTTAGTAATTTTGACTTGGTTATATCTACTGGCTACTTTGCAAAAAGTGTTTTATCCAGACCTAATCAGACACATGTTAATTACTGTAATACGCCTCCAAGATTTTTGTATGGTTATGGAACTGAGACTGGGCTTCGCAGGTCTGCTTTGGGTCAGCTTTTAGTTTCTCCTCTTGACCATAGACTTCGGGTTTGGGACTTCTGTTCAGCGCAGCGTCCTGACTACATTGTTGCTAATTCAGAGAATGTTGCCCAACGTGTAAGGAAGTTTTGGCGGAGACGAGCCAAGGTGATTTACCCTCCTGTAGAATTGCCTAAGGACTTCCCTAGTAATGATGAGTTACGAGCACGGTGGAAAGACCTTAATGGCAAGTTCTTTTTAGTTGTGTCTCGGTTGGAAACCTATAAAAATGTTGAACTTGTTGTTCAGGCTTGTAATCAGCTTAAAAAACCTTTGAAAGTGGCGGGAGTTGGCAGCGAGTTGAAGAAGCTAAGGAGGATTGCTGGTCCGACAGTGGAAATTTTGGGAAGGGTGGCAGAGGAGGAATTGTCTTTACTATATGGTGGTTGTAGAGCTTTGATTGTGGCAGCTGTTGATGAAGATTTTGGCTTAACTCCAGTAGAGGCAATGGCTTACGGAAAGCCAGTAGTAGCCTTGAAGAGTGGTGGGTTTAGAGAAACTGTGATTCCTGGAAAAACTGGGATCTTCTTTGAAGAGCCAAGTGTGGATTCTTTAATTGAGGCACTACAAAAGATAGAGTCGTTTTATTGTCGGGTGGGTGACTGTCTGAGCCAGGCAAAAAAGTTCTCGAAGGAAAAATTCAAAAGTACTTTTAGTTCTTTTGTTGAGAAGGAGATTTTGCAAGAAAGCCACGGTTAGGGTTATTTTAGCTGTTACTGCAAGAACAATGCCAGAGTTACCTGAGGTAGAGACAATAAGAAGAGAGCTGGATAGGGAGCTTCCTGGGCTAGAGGTAAGGGAAATTATTTGTAAGGATGAACGCCTTCTTAAGCCAGATCCGGAAGAGGTGCGGGATGTTGTGGTGGGGGAGAAGT
Source organism: Patescibacteria group bacterium (assembly GCA_034659915.1). Classification (NCBI taxonomy): domain Bacteria; species Patescibacteria group bacterium. The sequence goes on along the minus strand of JAYEID010000014.1, from coordinate 3,687 downwards.
TTGAAAAAGTTGGAAGAAGGGCAAAACTGCTTATTTTCCGCCTTTCTGGCTCCAAAAATCTTTTGTGCCATCTTCGGATGTCAGGAAGATTGCTTTTTCGGGACGAATCAGATCCAGAGGATAAATATGTTTCAGTCATTTTTAAATTACCAAAAGGTAAAGAATTGCGTTTTGCAAGTGCGCGGAAGTTTGGCTATATAAAGTTAGCAAATAACCAGACTGTAGAGGAGATTTTAAATGACTACGGACCAGAACCTTTTAAAGATTTGACTTTAAAAAAGTTTAAGAAAATTGTTTCCAACAGTGGGGCAGCAGTAAAGAACCTTTTAATGGATCAAAAGAAGATAGCAGGAGTGGGAAATATTTATGCAAATGATGCGCTTTTTCTTGCCAAAATAAATCCCGAGAAAAAGGCTAAACAACTGACAGATTCCCAGATTGAAAACCTTTATAAATCTTTGGAACAAGTACTAAAAGAAGGAATGGAGACTGGCGGTGCTTCTGATCAGTGGTATCGAGATGCTTATGGTAGGAAGGGGAAGTATCAGCGTTATTTTAAAGTTTACGGAAGGGCGGGGGAAACGTGCTCCCGTTGCGGTGGTAAGATAAAACGAATTAAGGTGGGGGGCAGGAGTACGTTTTTCTGTCCTCATTGTCAACAAGGATAAACTTGTGCTTGTCTTGCTATAGACCCGTATTATTAGCTTTGTTAATTACATGTTTTTGCAAGAAGTAGTTCTTACTCAATTTAGAAACTATGGGGGAAAATCTTTTTCCTTTGATCCCGATGTTACTGTAATTGTGGGTCCTAATACTGCAGGTAAGACTAACCTTCTGGAGGCTATTTATTTATTGTCTCAAGGCGAACCCTTGCGGGCTACTGTGGGTGAGGAGCTTATACTGTTTGGGAAACAATGGGCTCGGGTTGAAGGTTGGGTTAATTTTGAGTATAAGCCTCCTGAAGTAGGGGTGGATTTTTCAGTTTCGAGTGAAGTGGCTGCTGATTCAGTTGCTACTAAGTTTGAAGTTTTTCTTGAAAAATGTGAGGGGGCTACTCGTAAGGTTTTTAAAGTAGACAAGATAGAAAAATCTAAATCAGATTTTCAAAATAAGCTGCGAACAGTTGTTTTTTGCCCTGAGAGTTTGAATTTAATTCTCGGCAGCCCTAGTGTTCGTCGTGATTATTTGGATAGGGTTTTGTCTTCATTAGATTACAAGTATTACCGATCTCTAAAGGAGTATGACAAGATTGTCCGTAATCGAAATAAGGTGCTTTGGCAGATAAAAGAATTTGACGTGCCGAAGAAGAGACTTCACTTTTGGGATAAAAAACTTTTTTCTTTGGGAAAAGTTCTGTTTCAGAAAAGGGAACATCTGATTGGTTTATTGAACAGAGAGTTGGAGAACTTGGGTTGGGAGATCCAACTTAGGTACGACCCTTCTCGCTTGCGAGAAGATGTTTATGGTGACCGTTTAGCTGAAGAAATTTCCCGAGCCACAAGTTTGTGGGGCCCACACCGGGATGATTTTCTGTTTGTCCGTCCTAATTTTTCAGAGGTGAATGGTAGCAAACTTCGAGACTTGTCTATCTACGGTTCTCGCGGCGAGCAAAGAGAAGCTGTGATAGCGTTATTTTTAGCAGAGCTAGCTGTAGTTTCCCAAAACACAGAAAGGCAACCAATTTTACTTTTGGATGATATTTTTTCTGAGCTTGACCAAAAACACCGGAAAAAAGTTTTGCAGGTGCTTCCTCGTCAGCAATCTTTAGTTACTTCAGCAGAACCAGACCTGCTTAACTCAGGTTTATTGCATAGTTCGAGGGTAATAGAACTTGGTTTGGAAGGTTGATGGGAAAAACCTCCCTTGAAAGTTAGTATTAGTTACTTATTAATGCGTGTTTTCTTAGCTATTGATATTCTGCGAAAAAATAGGGAGACTTTGCTTGAAACTCAGAGTAAGATTCGTAAGGCTGTTATTTGTGGGGGAAATATTCGCTGGTTGCAGGTAAACGCTCTTCACCTTACTGTTGTCTTTGTGGGAGAGTTGGAAAGGGAAGGACTCGCGTGTTTGGAGAATGCTGTTGCCACTGCGGTAAGTGGGGTTGATCCCTTTACTATCCGTTTTTCAAAAGTTGAGTGCTTTCCAACTTCTAGAAAACCTCGCGTAATTGTCCTTAACGCAGGAAAAGGTTTTGCAGAGTTTAGAAAATTGCAAAAAGCTGTTTCCAAATCTTTGCGCGAAGCTGGTGTTAAACATGCGGATCCTAACCCCCCTCATATAACATTAGCCAGGGTAAAAACTGGTCCTGTACATATTCCTGATGATTTTGAAGTAGCTCCATTTTCTCTGGGCGTTGGAACAATTGTTTTGAAAAAGAGTACACTACTTCCTAAGGGCGCGGAATATACTACTCTAGCTGAATTCCAGCTTGGGATTTGATATTTTGAAATTTGAATTTAAAAATACTTGGAATTTAATACCAGAGATATTCCATCTACTTTTTTCAAGAGAGACTTCCCATCTTTCTTTTCAACTATAGATTATTAACAATTAACAACAAGTAGCAATCATCTTTATTCGTAGCATATTTGCTATTCCAATTTCTTTCTACCCATTACTAATTACTTTTCCTTCTTGTATTTCTTTCATAATTCCCGTAACCTAAAATTGTGCTAAATAATCTGCCTTTCCTTACCCACCAGCGAAAAAAGAAAATTGCGAATACCTTTCAAGCTCTAAAATTAGTTTATGATACTGCGCCAAGGGCTGCAATTTTTGAAGCACTCTTTTTCTTTGCAGATGCTTTCCTGGTTATGTATGAGATTAAAGTGTTTGGGCGTTTTTTGGATGAAACTGTGACCTATGTGACCTCACAGGCAGAGTTTTCCCTCCGTACCTATCTTGCTTCCTCGTCTTTTAAGTATTTTCTCTTTTTGTTTTTGATTTGGACGCTTGTTAATTTCTTTAAGTCTGTCAAGCAATACTTACAAAAAAGACTCCAAACAATTTTTAACAATCAAGTTTTTCCAAACAGTATAATTAGGAAGATATCGAGCTTGAATATGGGTGACGTGGAAAGTTCTGAATTTCAAGATCTCTTTTCTAATGTAAATACCTATGCTGCTAGTAGAATTTGGGATACATACATTCGCTCTCGGCAAGTTATTCACAGTTTGATTAAAGTTTTCAGTGCAATGGTTTTTATTGTAGAAATTCATCCTCTTTTGTCTCTGGGTGCTATTGTTCCAGTTATTCCTGATGTTGTTTATAAATATGGTACAAAGAAGAAGAAGCGCGGTTTTCTGGAAGGCGTAGTAGAAAAAAATAAGTTTATTAAAAATCTTTACCGGCAGGTTACAAGGCTTCGCAATTTTCCCGAACTTAAGGTAAATAAAACTTTTGATTTTCTTTATAAATCTAGAAATTCTGTTGCTGAAGAGCTTAGTGAAGGTGTTTTACGGAAAGAGTTTGATCAATATATAAAGGGCTTCTCTTTCTCATTTGTTGGTCAGCTAGTTTTTCGTGCAATTTTAGTAAGTCTTGTTGCTCTTACTTTGGTTCGAGATTTAACAATTGGTACTTTCCAAGCAGCCTTTCGTTATATGTTGAATTTATACGATGCCTCGCTGTATTTTTTTGATCGCATTTCAATTATTGGAGCAAATGCAAATTACATTTGCGATTATT